>JAHQWA010000252.1 GCA_019634045.1 Saprospiraceae bacterium | reverse complement strand
GTCCATAGTTAATGTTCAACGCGACTATCGACTTTGGACCATCGACTATAGACCATTGACTATGAACTGATAACCCATCAACTTGACAAAGCCATCTGACATCTGACCTCTTACTTCTGACTTCTGACCTCTGACCTCTGACATCTGACTTCTGACCTCTGACCTCTTTCCTCTCGCCTCTACTCCAGCCATTCCAATGATTTTCTTATTTTGCCTAACAAACAAAACCAAAGGATACTCATGGAAGTCACGATATTAGATAATCTCGGCATCTCCGCCGATCTTCTTTTGCGCAGCCTATCTTCCCTTTTTGTTGCCATTCTATTTATCCAATCCGGTGTGGACAAAGTAGTGAACTGGAAAGGTGAAAAGGAGTTTTACACTTCGCACTTCAAGAAATCCATTCTAAAAGGTACTGTTCCCTTACTTATGCCGGTGATTACCATTTCCGAATTGGCTGCTGGTTTTCTTTCCAGCATCGGCTTAATCATTTATGTGGCTGGCGGAAGCCCCAATCTTGCCTTCTTAGGCATGTTACTGGCCAATCTCTCTATTATCCAACTCTTCTTTGGACAGAGAGTAGCTAAGGATTTTGCGGGAGCTGCTTCCTTGGTACCCTACTTTTTGATTACGGTAGTTGGGCTGTACTTTTACCTTAGCTAGCTGTACAAGAGACTAGATGAAGACAATCTGCGTACTTGGTCCTTCCGCTAAGGCATACATGTCTCCCACGGTAATGATATCTTTTACTTCTGGTATGAAGTCCTCTTGCTTTAAGTGAAACATGTCTGCGGCTAGCTTACAGGCATATATTTCTCCACCACTTGCTTCAATGATTTCGAAGAACTCAGAGACGGGTGGAATATCCAATTTATCCATCTCTCTTTTCATCATGTGAGAGGCCAAAGCCTCAAAGCCAGGTAGGCCAGCAATCATCGTGGGAACTTTTGCCATAAAGGCTGGGTTGCCAACGGTTGCTGTATGCAATTGATCGGAATGTCCTTCCCGGATGGCTTCCAAGCCGAAAAAAGTGAAGAATAACTTGGCTTCCATGCCCTCCATCAAGGCGCCATTGGCCATCACTAAGGCTGCATAGACATCCTCTAGTGTACCGCGAGCACAAATGATCAATACCTTCTCAACGGGGTGTTTTTCCTGCTTCTTAACTTCGGGAGCTGTTTTTACCGCTATATTTTCCATTTTGTTGATTGTATTGGTGAAAGGATAATGACTAGATACAACTGGCTGGCTTAGGGATGCCTGCAATCTTGGAGGCGTTCTTTAATGGTCCACCAGGGAAGAGTTTGTAAAAAGACTTGATATCTACTACTCCAGATTTGCCAATCCTTCTGATATTCAAGGTCTTTCCGGTTTGACATTGTTGCCGTAAATAGTGAATCACTTCCATATGTTTATGACCTAAAATGATATTCAATTCTTCCGCAATCTCACAAGCCACAGATTCATCCCATTGTTCCATATTGGTGAGGTAACCTTCTTCGTTCACCTGCACGCTCTTACCAGCAATTAGTACTTCAGACATAATCAATTTATTTCTAGGGTTGAGAAAATTAGTTTGTGTTAGCCTTGATGCTAAACCTCTTCGAGTTCTTCTTCTTTTTGCTTACCTGCCATACTCATATGGGTAGAAATGGGGAAAGAGCGTCCCCTCAGGAGCATGTTCCAATAGGCCCATTTAAAGGCGAGTTTTCCCCAATGGTTGATTCGAGTTACGCCTAATAAGGAAAGTGGTCCAATGCCTGGAATAGGAAATTTACCCGGTAAAGGTTGGACATCATAATTGAAGTCGATTACCGAAGCTTTTCCATATCCTGTTTCAATAAAGCAATTAGAGTGGCCATCAAAGCGAGCAGAAAGTGGTTTACCAGCTAGGAAATCCATGATATTTTGAGTCAATATCTCTCCTTCAAAGTGCGCCACTGCGCCAGCCTTGGAGGCAGGAAGGTCCGTCGCATCTCCTAGCACAAAAATGTTAGGGTGTTTTTGGGATTGAAGGGTCTCTTTGTCTGTTTCCGCATAATGCAGATCATCATCTCCGAGCTCACTCTCGCCAACCAAGTTCGCGCCCTTATTCACCGGAATCGCAACCAAGAGGTCGAAAGGGATTTCACGATCGTCATAAGAAACGATGCATTTTTTCTCATTATCTACTTTTTCCAAATAGAAATCTGCTTCTACTTGAATGTTCCTTTCCTGCAACAAGCCCTCTAACATGCGGGAAGCCACTGGTTTGGTAAAGGCGCCGGACATAGGCGTCACAAAAGTGATATTGACCTTATCTCGCAGCCCCTTTTCAGTAAAGAAGGCCTCCGCCAAAAAGGCAAATTCTAAGGGTGCAGGCGGGCACTTGATGGGCATATCGGCGATATTAATCACCAACTCTCCGCCCTCCCATTCGGCTAATCTATCTGCTAACTTACAGGCTCCTTCATAGTCATAGAAAGAGAAAATATCTTTCTGCCAATACTCTCCTTTCAAGCCTGGCGTTTCATCGGGATCTGGCGCACAACCGGTGGCGATTAACAATAGATCATAAGCTATCGGAGGATGAGATTTGAGATAAACCCGTTGCTCTTCAGGTCTAACCCTGACTACCTCATCCCAGATTGGCTGTATTCCTTTTGGAAAAAACTGCGCCTTAGGTTTGACGATCTCCTCCTTGGAGTAAATGCCAAAAGGAACAAATAGAAAGCCGGGTTGATAATAGTGATTCGCATCTTTATCAACGATGATTATCTCCCATTCTTGCTTTGGCAGTTTCTTGTATAATTTGTTGAGCATCATGGTCCCTGCCGTACCCGCGCCTAAGATGACTAGCTTTTTCATATCTCGATATTGATGAATTTCTTGCTAGTTCAAAGGTGTCACAAAAAGCATTGGACCAGAATGACTTACATCACCTCAACATCTGACTTGTGTCAGGTCTGCCCCTTTAGAGATCGGGGAAAACCTTTGCCAGAACGGCAACAATCTCTTCTTGTTCTGAAATATTGAGCGAGGCAAAACCCAATCGTAAACCTTGGTATTTGGGAAGAAATTCATGGGCTACATTCAAATAGAGCCCGTGCTGCAAACAAGCTGTGACCAGCTTCTGGGTGTCCACGGGGTACTTGAATTTTGCCCAAACAGACATCCCTCCCTCAGGTTTAGTGAAATCTATAAATGGAGCTAAATGCGTGCTCAGCAACGCACAAAAGGAATCCCTTCTTTCCTCAAATACCTTTACTACCTTCTTGAGGTGTCTTTGCAATTCTCCTTCCTTGATAAATTGAGCTAAGGCGTATTCTAATGGCGGATCTCCTTGTCGATCTATAATTCTTCTGATCTGACTTAATTGCTGAATCACCGGGGCAGGGGCGACCAGATAACCTACTCTAATGGCAGGAGCCAGCATTTTGCTAAGTGACCCAATATAAAGTGTCCTGCCACTCGTATCGACACTAGCTAAGGGTAAAATCGGCGCACTGTCATATCGAAAGGCATAGTCGTAATCATCTTCAAAAATTAAAAAATCATGTTCTTCGGATAATTGCAGCAATTGCATGCGTCGCTCCGCGCTTAGGGTTACGGTCGTTGGATAATGGTGATGGGGGGTAAGGTACATCGCTCTGATCGACTGTTCTTCGCAGACTCGTTTTACTTCCTCAACACAAATCCCTTGTTCATCTACACCTACCTCTACCAATGTTCCTTGCGCAGCTTCTATCCCCCAATTCGCAGAACGGTAGTTGGGAGCCGTCACAATTACCGTATCTCCTTTTTTCAGCAAAGCATAAAAACTCAGGAAGAGAGCCATATTACTGCCTCTGGTTATCAGGATTTGCTCCGCCTGACAGTTTAACCCTCGCGTTTCACTTAAATATCTCGCCAGCTCTTCCCTTAGCTTTAATTGTCCCTCTACTGCCCCGTATCCCAATAGTTTGGGTCCCATGTATCCATTAATCGCCGAACGATAATGCTTTAAAACAATATTCATCGGCGTTAAGCGAACATCGGGAGAGCCATCATTTAGGCTAAGTCGATGTGGAGGAGGGGTTTGGTAAAGATCTACGGCAGGAAAATGATCAGGTAAAACGGAGTCAATAATGGGTCTGACTATTTTTGTGGCAGAAGGCCCTAGCTTTTTGGCTTGATCAAGCGGCAAGTGTTCCGCAATAAAAGTACCTCGGCTAGACGCGACCTCAATCCATCCTTGTGCCATTAACTCTTCGTAGGCTACAATAATTGTTTTGCGATTAATACCTAAGAGTTCTCCCATTTTTCGAGTCCCAGGCAGTCGCTGGCCAGGCTGCAAGCGTCCCTGACTCACCTCTCGAATGATGGCATTTACAATTTGCAAGTAAACAGCTTTGCTACTCTCTCTATCTATGCTTATTATTGTTTTCCAGGGTAACACCGGACCAGTATTTAATTAAAAAATGGAGTACCTACATACTCCGGTTAAAGTATAATATTGTACACAGAATTACAAAAATCATTCGCAGATGAACCGAAGACCTAGCTCCTCAGAGTACAACCCCTATTATGAAACCTATATTGGAAAAGTAGGTGAAGGAAATATTCTTACCATTCTTGAGCAACAGGAGGTTGAAATGGTCAGCCTCTATGAAAGTATTCCAGCTGATCGATGGGAGTATCGCTATGCAGAAGGAAAATGGACCTCGAAAGAAGTATTACTTCATATCATCGACGCCGAACGCATATTTGTTTATCGCGCCTTGAGAGTCGGAAGAGCAGATGCGACTCCCCTACCTGGGTTTACCCAAGATCCGTACGTAGAGTCCTCTGCAGCTAATGACCGCAGTCCGGCTTCACTTATTGCTGAGTATAGGGCAGTTAGACAAGCCACTTTAGCCCTGTTCAAAAACTTACCGGCATCCGCTTGGGAACAAATAGGAACAGCTAGTGATTCTCCGGTCTCTCCTTTGGCATTAGCATATATGATTGCTGGCCACGAGCTACATCACGCTAAAATCACCAAGGAGAGATACTTGGTATAAGTCAGGGCTTGGTCTCTTCTTTTAAACAATTTCTATAGTTCTGAGGCCGTATTGTCGGTCAAGAACAGAAATCATTATCCAATGGAACAGTATACTAAGACGGAACGAAACACCGTCAAAAGAGTCCCCAAAAGAGGGCACTACGACAAGGCTACCGTTTATGAAGTATTAGACGCTGGCTTCATCGCACACGTTGGCTTCTCCATCGATGGCCAACCCTTTGTGATCCCAACAGCCTACGGAAGAAAGGGAGACCAACTCTATCTACACGGAGCTACTACGAGCCGTATGATCCAACATTTGCAAGGTGGAGCACCCGTCTGCCTCACAGTAACCTTTGTAGATGGGGTTGTATTGGCCCGTTCCGTTTTCCATCATTCTGTCAACTACCGCTCTGCTGTAGTTTTCGGAAAAGCACGATTAGCTTCGGAGGATGAAAAAATGGATGCTCTAGAAGTCGTCACCGACCACATTCACAAAGGTCGTTGGCAAGAAGCGCGCCTACCGAATGCCAAAGAAATGAAGGCCACTTCCGTGCTCGTAGTGGATATCGAACAAGCTTCGGCAAAGATTCGAACAGGAGGGCCATCTGATGACAAACCAGATTATGACTTACCCATCTGGGCAGGTGTGATTCCGATCAATTCGATTTATGGGAAACCGATTGCAGATGAGGTGCTCCCGGATGATATACCGATGCCTCCGAGTGTGGAGAAGTTCGCCTAAGCCTTTTTGATGCATAAGACATGAACGAGACTAAAATCAGAGGAAATCGGATCGCTTATCAAGACCTGCATCCCCAAAAGGAAGAAGTTATTTTACTGATTCATGGCCATCCTTTCGATCATTCCATGTGGAAGTATCAGTATGAAACGCTACAAGATTTCCGGCTTATACTTCCCGACCTCAAGGGCTATGGCCAATCGGACTACGATTTTGAGAAAATATACATCGAAGGGCAAGCCTTGGACCTGGCCCTCCTCCTGGATGAACTGCAAATCGAGCAGGTACATTTGATGGGACTTTCTATGGGCGGGCAAATCATGGTAGAATTCCAAAGATTGTTCCCGGCCCGGGTTAAGTCTATGGTTATTTGCGCCAGCACCTCCAATGCGGAGACTGCTGAGAGCTACCCAAACAGATTGCAGCTGGCGGAGGCCATTCTGCGAATGGGAATGCCTAAGTATACCGAGCAGGATATTCATAAGTATATCCACCTAGAAGAGGTAGGGCTGGATTCCGCTGTTTACCAGCACCTGTTCAATATGATGTCACAAACTTCGAAGAAAGGTGCTGCGGCTTCGCATCGGGGAAGAGCGGAAAGAAGGGACAATTTCCCATACTTGCGGAACATAGAGGTCCCCACCTTGGTAATTGCTGGTGAAAAGGACTATTTCTTTAGTGTCGATGCAGTAGAAAAAGTGGCAAAGGACATAAAAGGAGCTCAATTCCATGTAATTGAAAACGCTGGGCATCTACCCAACATGGAACAGCCGGAAAAATTCAATGGCCTGATCAAGACCTTTTATTCAGCGATATAATCAATTGCCCATATTTTGCACAGGAAGTTGTTAAGAAGAGCTACCGGGTTTTACTTACCTGCAAGAACTTGTTAAACGACTTCCAAATATATAAGTTAGGCGAGCGGCAGCAAGAAGCCGACTCATGCATATATCTCATGGTCTATTGGAAAACTACTATCTTAGTTAGCAAAATGGACTGAATATGAAATATTTGATCACCCCACTATTATTACTTTGCTGTACGCTCGCCTTTGCTCAAGACCCAAAAGAAGAGATCGCCACACCAGACTTTAAAGCCTTTGATCTCAAGGAGCTGGAGGGTCAAATGGAAGAATCTGGCCGCCCTTGGCTCCCCTTCCTCAAAGTCTCCACCCTAAGCACGGGCATCTATACCCTCAAGGTCGGTGCGACGGACCGCCAGCAGCCGCATGATCAGGATGAGGTTTATTATGTCCTAAAGGGCAAAGCCAAGTTTGAAGCGGGTGGCGAAAAGTCAAACATTAAGGAAGGTAGTATCCTCTTCGTGAAAGCAAAGGTACCGCATCGTTTCTATGAGATTGAGCAAGATCTACAGGTATTGGTCTTCTTTTCAGCAGCGGAGGAAGAGGAGAAGTAACGGCCCTTTTCTAGCCTCTCTTCTGGTTACGAGGGTGAAAGCTCAAGATGGTCTCTCGCAAATAATCAGTATCCAGATGAGTATAGATCTCGGTGGTGAGAATCGATTCATGTCCCAGCATGTCCTGTACAGCTTTTAAGTCTGCCCCACCTTCAATGAGATGAGTAGCAAAGGAATGTCGGAAGGTATGTGGACTTACATTTTTTTCAATCCCAGCAAGCTTAGCACACGCTTTCACCACCATGAATACCATAACCCGACTCAGTTGTTTCCCTCGTCTATTCAAGAAAAGAAAGTTGGTATGCTCCGGATGGATATTCATCATGCTTCGCCGAACTCCCTCCCTATAATAGCTTATGTGTTTTACCGCCTCCTCCCCTATCGGCACGATCCGCTCCTTGTTTCCTTTCCCTAATACCTTTACGAATCCAATATCTAGATATAGATTACTAATCCGGAGATCGATCAATTCGCTAACCCGCAAGCCGCAAGCATATAGGGTTTCAAGCATAGCCCGATTGCGCACACCATGCGGTTCACTGAGGTCTATGGAAGCAATCATCCGTTGGATTTCCTCATAGGACAATACCTCCGGAATTTTCCTAGGTAAACGTGGCCCTTCCAGGAGGCTAGTGGGGTCAACCTGGATAAGATCTTCCATTAGGAGATATTTATAGAAAGTCTTAATGGCCGACAGGAGGCGCGCTTGAGATCTTGCGCCCAGGCCTAGGTCATTTAAGGAATGAAGAAAGGAGGAAAGTTGATCAACGTCTAAGGTCTCTGGTGAGGCATGGATCTCTGACAACTCTAGAAACTCTACCAATTTTTTGATATCACGTAGATAGGCTTCGATCGTATTCTCAGATAATGATCGCTCCAGGAGAAGGTAGGACTTAAAGCCATTGATATAGGGTCCCCAGCTTGACATGGGGTAAAGATAGGAGTTATAGAGGGGAAGGTGGAGGAGTTGAAGGCTTAAAGTTTAGGTGTTGAAAGTTTAGGGTCGAAGGGATAAGGTCTCCTTAAACTTTCAACGCTAAACTTTCAACGCTCAGGCGGCGAGACAAAAGCCGCCGAGTCCCCTGTCTGCTACTTATTATCCTGCTTCGCAAATACTTTCTTCAAGAGGTCGTTGGTACGTGCATTGACATTCACCCGAATATCTTTTTCTTTCTTTTCGACCATAGAGAAAAGCCCTTTCAAGGCCTGCTGCGTCACATAATCATCCAAATCTGGATTGGCCTTCTCAATGAATGGAATCTTATTGTAGGCATTGACAGCATCCTCCCAGTACTTACGCGCATTGAATTTATCCAAAGACTCAATGATCACCGGGTTAAACTCATTGTATAGTGCTTGTGAAGTGGCCTGATTCAAATAGCCTGT
Source organism: Saprospiraceae bacterium (assembly GCA_019634045.1). Classification (GTDB taxonomy): domain Bacteria; phylum Bacteroidota; class Bacteroidia; order Chitinophagales; family Saprospiraceae; genus DT-111. The sequence continues at coordinate 4,019 of JAHQWA010000252.1, read as the reverse complement.
TGCCGCATTATCCTCTCCCATCAAGATGCCCAAGGCATCATCGAAAGACATGCCTTTGATAGCATTCACAAAAATTGGAGCTGCTTTTTTGGCTGCGTCCTCTGCTCCCCGATTGATTTTCTGTAGGATCTCATTTTCAATCTGCGAAAAGCCTGGAATATTTTGTAGTCGACTAGTAATTTGGCGAGCTTCTTCCGGAAGTAATATCTTGTAAGCGCTCTTGAAGTATCCATCTTCTTGTGAAAGACGAGTAGCACCTTCCGTAATACCGATTTCCAGGGCTTGCTTCAAGCCACTAGCAATATCTGCATTCGTTAGAGCTCCACCATCTCCCAAGACGGTCCCAAGCGCACTTTGCAACTCTTGCTGTGTACAAGACATCATCTGAAAGGCTAAGAATAAAACAGCTAATCTTTTAATCATCATTTAATAGTTTTGTTCTTTGACAATTGTTCTCATTGGAGTTGGACAAAAGGATGATCCCTTTTGCTTACTAACGGTTTAGACGCAGCAAATTCCGTTAAGTAATGATTAAAGAAAAAAAAGAAAGGTTAAAATTCTGTTTACCCCAAACTACCAAAGGCAATTTGAATGGAAGCGCAGTCAATTCTGCCGCCTAGCGGTGGATGCATCTTGCGCATTTTAACCTTTATTCCACTGATAAAATCGAAATACTCAAACAGGCGATGCACAATTCGTTGACAAACCTCCTCGATCAATTTTGAAGGTGTCCGCATTTCTATCAGACAGAGTTGGTAAACGGTCTCATAGTTGATCGTTTTGAAAAGATTGTCTTCCATTGCCGCTTCATCTATATCCGTCTCCAGGAACACATCCAGGATAAATTCCGTCCCAAGTATTTGTTCTTCTGGATAAAATCCATGACGAGCAAAAATGCGCATTCCCTCTAGTCCAATTATTGCCATTAGTGGTAGAACTTTAAATTTTGGACGATAAAAATAAGTAACTTTGCGCGGATCGGAATTTTTACCTAACCAAATTAAAAATCTCATGGGGCAAAACAATGGAGTTTCAGCGTCTGCCACCAATACCAAAACCGGTGCAGATCGATTCCAAGCACCAGATTACTACAACCTAGATGACTTGCTACAGGAGGACCACCTCCTAGCCCGGGACGCCGTTCGAAGCTGGGTAAAGCAGGAAGTATCACCCATCATAGAAGATTATGCCAATCGGGCAGCCTGCCCTACTCACCTTTTTAAAGGCTTAGCAGAAATCGGAGCATTTGGACCGAGCCTTCCCATGGAATATGGCGGCGGCGGTATGGATGAGATTGCCTATGGCATTATCATGCAAGAACTAGAGCGAGGAGATTCCGGGATCCGTTCGATGGCCTCGGTGCAAGGCTCATTGGTGATGTATCCCATCTATCGTTTCGGCTCAGAAGAGCAACGCAAGAAATATCTACCGAAGTTAGGTAGCGGTGAGTTTATCGGCTGCTTTGGTTTGACTGAGCCTGATCACGGTTCGAACCCAAGTGGAATGATCACCCATATCAAGGATGATGGAGACGCCTATATCCTGAACGGCTCCAAAATGTGGATCACCAACTCTCCCCTGGCTGATGTGGCCGTAGTATGGGCTAAGGATGAAGAAGGGGTGGTACGAGGATTGATTGTAGAAAAAGATATGCCTGGTTTTTCTGCTCCAGAGATACACGGAAAATGGTCACTCAGAGCTTCCATCACAGGTGAGTTAGTTTTTGAAGACGTGCGAGTGCCCAAGGCCAATGTACTACCTAATGTACACGGCTTAAAGGGTCCCCTATCTTGTCTTTCGAAAGCACGTTATGGCATTGCATGGGGCGCTATTGGTGCCGCGATGGACTGCTACGATTCGGCTTTGCGGTATTCCAAAGAACGGGTCCAATTCGGCAAACCGATCGGACAGTTTCAGCTGACACAGAAGAAATTGGCGGAAATGATCACCGAGATCACCAAAGCACAACTTCTCGCCTGGCGCTTAGGAACCTTGGCCAATGAAGGCAAAGCCTCTCCTGCTCAGATATCCATGGCGAAACGCAACAATGTACATATGGCCTTGGAGATTGCTCGTGAGGCACGCCAAATCCATGGTGGTATGGGTATCACAAATGAGTATCCCATCATGCGCCATATGATGAATCTCGAAACGGTATTGACTTACGAAGGCACCCACGATATCCACCTGCTAATCACCGGTATGGATGTTACGGGTTTGAATGCTTTTAAATAATTTCTAGAGTGCACGCCGCTAGAAGGTTAGTCAGTCCATAGTCCGTAGTCGATAGGAACCGTCGACCATCGACTATGGACTGATATCCACCCCTTGTCTCAGTTCTTGTCCCCTTGGAATTAGACATGCTCCACAGCCCCAAACCAACTATCTACCCACACTTTCCTTCTTTCTATCTCCCCTTTCCCCTTTCCCACACATCTGCCTTGTATTTTTGTAGCATCTGACTAATAAACCTATTTATTAAATCAGCTCAATTTTTGACTAGCAATCCAAAGCAGCATGAAAAAGATACCACTCCATCCAGTACTCTCTTTACTCATAACTCTATTTTTCAGTGCCAGTGCATACGCACAATCCCCCAAAGAATTGGTGGGAGAAATACAGCAACTTCTCCTTGATCATTACATTTTTTTGGATAAAGCCGAAGCCATGAACGAACGGCTAGACAAAGGACTCTCCCTTGGGGAGTTTGAGGGTATTGAACGAGAAGAGGACCTCGCGGTAGCCTTAACCAAGGCCCTCCAGGAAGTGACGAATGATAAACACTTGGTGGTGTACCCGCCGCGACAGGTACGCGTGGAAGAAGACCCCGCAGGTGCTTTCTTGCGAAGCCTGAGTAGGTATAGAAATCCCATGATCAAATCCGTGCAACTCTTGGACGATAATGTGGGCTACTTTGATATGCGTTTTTTTGGAGGAGGAGAATCCGCCAAAAAGAAGATTGACCAGGTGATGGAACAATTGGAGTCAGCCGATGCCTTAATCATTGATCTGCGGTACAATGGTGGAGGTAGCATTAGTACTGTGCAATATATGTGCAGTTACTTTTTCGAAGGAGACGGTTTATTGAACAGCATGTATTCACGGGTGAATCATCAACTCAATATTGAAAATCATACGCGTGAAATCCATGTCATCCCGGTAAATGGGAAAAAACGCCCCGACATCCCTGTCTTTGTTCTGATTAGTTCTAGAACTTTCTCGGGCGCTGAGGATTTTTCCTACACCATGCAGAGTTTTGAAAAAGCCACGGTCATTGGCGAAGCAAGCCGAGGAGGCGCGCACCCCGTTGATTTTTTCTCCTTATCCCATAACTTCCGGATCAAGATTCCCTTTGCCATGTCTATCCATCCGGTGACCAAAGGAAACTGGGAGGGGACAGGGGTGATTCCCAATGTAAAAGTAGCAGCAGCCGATGCCTTCGATACAGCTTTGCCATTGGCTCAGAAAGCAGCTAAGCAACATAAGGGAGAATTCATTCAACCCATCCTGGACCTTTTGAGTCAATGGGAAGAGCAACCCAAAGAAGTTACTCCTCTGCTTCAACATTTGAAAAAAGGAGTTCAAGAAGGAAAACTTATTGAATCCGATATTAATAGAATGGGATACGCCTACCTGCGCGCCAATAAGGTCAAAACCGCAGCGGCTATCTTGGAAGCCAACACCATCCTCTTCGCCGATTCCCCCAATGCCTTTGATAGCTTTGCGGAAGCTTTGACCCTAGATGGGCAAATGGATAGCGCATTGGAGAATTATCAAACCGCCGTCAAGTTAGCCACCGCTCAAGAACACTATAACTTGGCTGGTTATCAGCAAAATTTGCAGGCTTTTAAAGAGAAACAGAAGTCGGATGTCAGATGATGTTCAGATGTCAGATGACAGATGTCAGATCACAGATCACAGATGACAGATCACAGATGACAGATGACAGATGACAGAGATGTCTGACTTCTTACTTCTTACTTCTGACCTCTAACCTCTAACCTCTAACCTCTAACACC
>JAHQWA010000251.1 GCA_019634045.1 Saprospiraceae bacterium | reverse complement strand
GTGGAATCAAACTGTTGGAAGGAAAGTCCATCGACTTCAAACTGGATGTGATGTCCGTCATTAAAAGTTCGAGTCCCATCAAGATTAAGTCCGTAAACCTAATCGAACCGGCAATCAATATCCTCGTGCTAGAGGATGGTCAAGCCAACTACGACATCACCGTGCCTACGGATGAAAGAATCACGGAAACGGCCAATGAAACGGATTACAGTGGCGTATTGATTCAGCTGGAAAAATACCTAGTGGCCGGAGGAGACTTCGTTTTTGATGATAGGACACTCGGAGTATACGTGGCTGCCAATAATATCAATCACAATGGTTCCGGAGAGTTTACCATTGACAACTACGATCTGGATACAAAGACCACTATTGATGAACTTAGCATCCAATATGGCGATATTGGGTACTTGAAAAAGGCTACCACTGCCCTTGATGCCACGGTCAACATTGACCAAAAGACTAGTACCTACACCCTGAAGGATAATGAACTTCGATTAAATGAACTGATCCTTCAGGCTGCCGGTTTTGTGCAATTGGCCGAATCAGATGATATCAAAATGGATCTCTCCTTCAGCTCTCCACAAAATGAGTTTAAGCAGTTGCTATCCATGATTCCCAATGCTTACATCGAAGGCTATGAGGATGTGAAGGCAGATGGCCAATTCGCATTTGATGGCAACGTTAAAGGCACCTTTAATGGTGAGAAGGAGCTGCTACCTTCCTTCAAAGTCAACTTTGAAGTAGCAGATGCAAATGTAAAATACCCGGACCTTCCATTGGGCATCAACGGTATCAATACGGCCGTCAAAATCAATAGCCCTAGCAGTGACTTAGATCAGCTTCAGGTGGATGCCAATACTTTCAGTATGCAAATTGGTACGAATCCGATTGCCGGGCGCTTCAGTCTTCGGACTCCAATCAGTGATCCAGCTGTAAATGCCGCTGTTAAAGGGCGTTTAGATTTAGAAGAGTTGAGCGGAGCTTTCCCAATCGAAGGGATAGAGACACTTAATGGATTGATCACAGCAGATGCCACCGTGAATACCCGAATGTCCGCCATAGACGCTGGAGCTTATGACCAAGTAGATATGAAGGGTACTATGCAGATTGATCAAATGAATTATAAATCTGCAGACCTCCCAGCAGTAATGATCAAAACACTGGATGTTAACTTCACTCCAAAGAATGTTCAGATAAAAGACTTTCAAAGCCGCTTGGGGCAAAGTGACCTCAAAGCACAAGGATATATTGATAATATTTTGGCCTACTTCTCTCCCAAAAAGGCGATGACGGGAAAACTTCGCGTACAATCGGACTTTTTCGACACTAATGAATGGATACCAGCAGAGGAAGAAGTAGAAGCCCCTTCGGGAGAAGAGGATGTAGAAGAGGTAGCACTGGAGGTTTTCGATCGATTCGATTTCCAGGTCGAAGGCGCTTTCCGAGAAATCTCCTATGATGTCTACACCCTAACGGATACCTACGTACTTGGTGAGGTAGGACCACAAGTGCTGAAAGCAGATGAATTAAGAACTCGCATTGGGTCGAGTGATTTCTCAGCTACCGGTACCATACTACACGTATTTGATTATCTATTTGACAATGGTACGCTCAAAGGAAATATAGTGGTCAATTCTAACTTAGTTGACCTAAATGAGTTTATGGAATTGCTCGACACGGAGGAAGCAGGAGCCAAATCCACTGCTGCAGAGGATGAGCCACTAGAGGTTGTACCCGTGCCAGAACGGATGACTATTGATGTAAATGCCAAGGTGGATCGGGTGAAGTATACCAACATGGTGCTCAAAGATGTGCAAGGACATTTGGTTGTAGATAAGGAAGCCGTGGTGCTGGAGAATGCTACCAGCAAAACCTTAGGTGGGCAAATGAATATAAGCGGAAGCTACGACACTAAAGATATCGAAGCCCCAACCTTTTCCTTCAAATATGACTTGGAGGAAATAGGCTTCTCGGAGGCTTTTAACACAATGAATACCTTCCAAGCACTGGCTCCGATCGGTCAATTTATCGAAGGCAACTTCAATTCTACCATGATTATGGATGGGGTGCTAGGGGAGGATCTTATGCCGAACCTTCAGTCCCTAAACATTGAGGGTTTTCTACAGACAGTACATGGGGTTATTACTGGATTTAAACCGTTACAAGCGGTCGGGAATGCCTTAAACCTAGAGGCTTTGACTAAGGAGATTGACCTTGGTGGTACGAAGAATTGGTTTGAACTAAAGGATGGGACGCTAGAACTAAAGGAGTTTGATGTAGCTATGGATGATATAGCCATGAAGATCAATGGTACGCACGGGCTAGATCAAAGTATGAACTATAACATCAAGGCCAAAATCCCTAGGGCTTTGCTGGAAAAAGGAGCAGTGGGTCAGGCGGTTGATCAAGGTTACGGATTGTTACAATCACAAGCTTCGAAGCTCGGCTTCAACATCAAGCAGAGCGAGTTTGTGAACGTAATGATTAATCTCACCGGCTCTCTGACGGACCCAAAGATCAAGTTGAATTTGTTGGGCGGGGATGGAGAATCAAGCCTTGCCGAAGCAGGTAAAGAAGCCTTGCAGGAGGAGATCAATGAACAGAAAGAAGCACTGCAAGAAGAGGCTGAAGAAAAATTGCAAGAAGGCAAAGAAATAGCTCAGGAAAAAGTGGATGAAGTCGTGGATTCCGCCAATACGGTAATCAACGAGAAAGTAGATCAGTTGAAGGAGGATGCTAAGGAAAAAGCTGACGAACTATTGAAGGAAAAGCTTGGATCGACTCCCAGCAATCTGATTGACTCCACCGCTAATGAGTTGCTGAAGAACACCGGCACCCAAAATGCTGTGGATAGTATCAAGAACCACCTCAATAAGTTTAATCCTTTCAAACGCAAAAAGAAGAAAAAGAACTAGAGTTATTTCGGGCAGACAATACCTAGTCGGCTATTGCCTGCCCGAAACCTGTAGTCATTGACATCCTCAACAATCGGGCAAGAATACGATGGAAGACAATGATCGATATATAGGCTTGGGGACAGCTGCCATCGGACGGCCACAATACATCAATATTCGGAAGAAGCAACCTAATGCTGACTTCTCCCTCTCAAGCTTTAGAAAGCGTGGATTACAACTTATCCAGAAAGCCTACCAATCAGGCATTCGATATTTTGACACAGCCCCAGGTTATGGGATAGCAGAAGACCTGCTGATCGAATGGCTGAGGTCTATTGATGACCCTAGCATCGAGGTCGCCACAAAATGGGGATACACCTACACTGCTAAGTTCGACCCGAATGCTATTCAGCACGAAATAAAAGAGCACTCTTTAGCTAAGCTAAATCAACAATGGGCTACATCGGTACAACTCCTACCCTACCTAACGACCTACCAAATTCATTCGGCCACTTTCGAAACCGGGGTTTTGGATAATACCGCCGTACTAGACAGGCTAGCTGAGTTAAAAGCAACGCATGGATTATTGATCGGCTTAACCAGTACGGGAAGTAATCAACGGGATGTTCTGTTAAAAGCGCTGGACATTCAGCGGGATGGCCTTCCTCTGTTTGATGCTTTCCAAGTTACCTACAATGTCCTTGATCAGAGCTTGAGTTCAATTTTGCTTGAGATGGTGAATCAGAATAAACGGATCATTATTAAGGAAGCACTAGCCAATGGAAGAATCTTTCCCAACCCTAGCTATCCTCATTACGAGAGACTCTACCAAACGATTAAGCAACTTGCTGAAATACACCAAGTAGGCATGGATGCCATTGCCCTCCAATTTTGCAAACAAACCGTCCGTCCTTTTACCGTCCTAAGTGGTGCAGCAAGTACCGAACATTTATTAGGTAACTTGCAAGCACAGGTGCTTCAATTAAGAAGTTCGGACATCCAAATACTGCAAAGTATGGCCATCTCAACAGATGATTATTGGACAGAAAGAAAGGCTTTAAACTGGAACTAGTGTCTCCCATTGATTTTTGAAAGCAAAATGAAAAATTATTCGGCAAAATCTATAGAACCAACTATGGGTCCAAAGAGGAATACACCGCTCCCCAAAGTAGATATGCAAACCTACCTGCAGGCTCCAGATCGTTATGAACTTAGATCAGGTCAGGAGGAAGGAACTCCATCTTGTCCGTATGGTAACGCTTACCAATGGATCGGCTTTGACCTTGAAATACAGGACTATGTACGTTTTACCAAGTCTGTCTTTAAAAAGCTAGTGAGGCAATTGGAGGAACAAGCTAATCAATGATCCTAAGCCGCATTTCCAATCGGCGATCAATACGCCCCATGCTCTCACTTGCATATCATAACTGAAGTTGGATAGCATTAACCCAAATTTGCGCTCGATCGAGATGCTTTTCAAACGATTTTAACATAAAGGTCTGATCGTATTTAATCTTCTGATCAAACTGCAACTCCCCATTTAGCACCACCCTAACGTTCCTTTTGAGGTTAACCATTTCCGGTGAAATATTGACCCTGAGCGATTTTATCATTGAAGTCTCAATATAGAATGTATTGTCTCGGTACCGAGCTTGAACTTTACCCGACTTTCGTGGGAAATCAAAGGCCTCCTTGTCTACTTTTTTGACAATCAAACTATCCTGATCGTTGTAATCTAGCCATTGGTCAATCTTAAAATTCAAAGGGCGATGCCATTCAGCTTTGTTCATCAATGTATCGAGTTTCATTTCAGAGAGCCAATCCACGGCTCCATATTGCTCATCGTCGAATTCCCAACTAATTTCCTCAGGAAAAGGATTCCGGGTTCTGCGCTCAAGGTCAGAGAATAGGGTCTCATGAGCGGGTTTAGATTCGTCGAAGGCGGGAAACCAGTGTGGGAATCCATTGAAGCGATGGTCTTCGTACACTGCGGATATCGACTCCATGATGGCATTTAGTGTGTCATTGGCCCCAGGTGGGTAGTAGTAATCTTCGTCAGTTGAAAAATTGATAAATGATCGATTTAAAACGTTTTCTATAAAGGTTCCTCCGGTAAACACTTTAGGATAGGTATTAAAACCGTAGAAGCCAGCAAATTGAGTGGGTTGTTTCATCAGGTAAGAAAAAGAACCTGTAGCTCCGTTCGAATGCCCGCTGACAAAAACCTTATTATCGTCAATATTGATACTGCTTTTGATTTGCTTAATGATAGTAGGAATCAAAAAGAAACCATCGTCGGGAATCATCCAATTGTACTGCTTGCTACCGCTCGGAAAGACTAAGATCACCTCATCTCGAGCTGCCAATTCCGTATAAAATCGATTCCAACCAGATAGTACGCTTTTAGCCTGATAATCAGCAAATTCATTGTACCTAACAGCCCCATGCAAAAAGATGAGCATTGGATATTTCTTATTCGGATCATAGCTACTGGGCAAATGGATAAAATAGGAGGTCAGCGCTGTATCCTTTACTGGGAGTGAAATGGAGTAACTCTGCTTAGCTTTCGCAATGTAGGGATTATAGGTCTTGAGCTTTTTATATAGAATCTTCGGTCTTTCATTCTCTTTTGTAATAAAATCGGTTCTTGTTAGAAACTCCTTCTTTTGCTGTTCTAACTGCTGATAAAAGGTTCGTTTTCTCTCTAAAGCTTTTGCCTGTAAAGCATCCCATCTTGGATCCGCCAACAGGTTTTTGTACTCAGCAGTCGAATATTCTCCCACTACGTAGGCCCAGCCGGGGGTTCCGTACTCATCCTCTTCTACTTCATACACAGGCCTTAGATATGCAAAGGCTTTGTCCAATTCCATCAATTCGCCAGCCAAAACAGAAGCTTTATACAGCCCCAAGTGGTCGATGCTATCAGGGAATCGGGCAAAAGCAGCTTCATATAGGGCCAGAGATTGGCGATATCCCGCACTATCATCTGCCTCCCACATCATGGACAAGGCCTTTTCTGTCATACTAGTATAAGATGCTTGTGCGGGTAAGATAGAGGGGAGAAATAGTAGAAAGGACAGCCAATAAGATATTTTCATATGTTCTTTTAAGACAAAACTACTCGTCCTAAAAGGGAATTACTTGTAAAAATGGGACATGGACTATTTAATAATATGCCAAAACGTGTCCTCATTACCGAGAAGCGTGCCCTTCCTTAGAAATTGATTTGGAGAGTTTTGAGTTAAGTCCTTAAAGGCTTTATTAAGATGAGCCTGATCTGCATAGTTGAGTGCATAAGCTAGGCGGGTAAAGCTCTCTTTAGGGTCATCAAACAGTTTCATTTCTAGCAGTTTCCGCAACAGAATAATCCGGTGAAACTTCTTGATTGAAACGCCAAAATGGCGCTTAAATAGCCGGTTTAAATGCCTTCTGCTAATACCCAATTCATTGGCTAACTGTTCCACGAGAAATTCCTCATAATTCGTAAAAATGTACTGTACTGCCCGTTCTACAGTATCGTTTTTATAGGCTTGATAACGACCGAGCAAGTATTGATCAAGGAGTTCTCTAATATCATCCAGGTCCGTGGAATTAAATAGGAATTCCAGCTCTTGTTCATTAAAAAATGGAAAGTCCATGATGTAATCTGCAAAGCATAAGTCCCGATAAAACTGCTGAATCCCCAATACCTTGAAGACGAGCACTATTCGGTGTACTCTGCCCAACTGCCGTACTTTCAACACCTGTTCTCTTACCGGCGTAAATATTTGAAACGGAGGAGCACTTTCATCATATATCATATCGCGGTTACTAGCCCGGCGATGAGAACTGTAAAGAGAAATGGTGTTGTTGTGATGCGGGAAACAATCAAATTCCGTCAGTTGATTATCGGGTTTGATATCCAAATAATAGTAGTCCAAGTACCGCGCTATTATCGGATGTCCGGGTTTGAATGTTTCGAAGGTATCAGTCATCTGTACTAAGCGTTTACGCCAGGTGTCGTATGGGTGGAAGGTTGTTTAGCTAAAGTAGCTTTTTTTGGTATAATGACAGCCCTCGATTCTCTTGGTTGCAAAAAAGAAAGCCCCGGATGTAATCCGAGGCTTTTCCGAAGCTTAATTCAACTATCATATTGCCTAACTCATAATAACCCTATTTCTTTATCGGTTTGGGGCTTTTTGAGAAATCTAATGCTATTCATAGTGGTTAGGTCTTATTCCCTATTTCTGAATTATTAGCTGTTGTGTGTCAATCTGCCCGCCGTTCTCGATCACCAATCCGTAGGTACCCGCAGGTAAGTAGCTAGGGATGTCTACTCTTGTATTGAAGCCTTCATCAGTAACTGGGATCAGCATGCGCTGTCCTTGCATATTTACCAGCGTGATCTGCGGTGCTACATCCGCTCCAATACCTTCAATTATGATGTACTCGGTAGCTGGATTCGGGAAAACATTTACTTCAAACTGAGCCGCTTCCTTGCTGCTAAACGTTACGGATTCAATGTCTGAGTAACTGAAGCTGCCATCAAAGTCTGTTTGCTTTAAGCGAAGGTAGGTTGTGCCCGCAGCATTGATATCCGCGTTTTTCCACTCGTAGGCTAATTCAACATCACTGTTACCAGCACCCTTTACTTCATCCAGGCCTTTCCAGTCTTTTCCGTTCAAGGACATCTCGATGGTGAAGAAGTCATTGTTGACTTCTATGGCTGTGGCCCAGCTGACTACCAGCATACCATCGGCCTTTACATTTGCTTCAAAGTATAGTAATTCAACCGGTAGTACCGTGTTCGTTCCTGCTCCAAGATCAAGTTGGCTGGGCATTTCATCTGCATTTTCGTCATCATACATACAACCGCCATCCACACATTCTACTTTGGCACTTCCGCTGATGCTCATTGATACGCAGTTGACCCATCCTCCCATATCCTTCCCGAGGATTGCAGCCGTTCCAGTTAGATTGACATCTTCAGAAGTGAAGGAGCCGCGTCCTCCTACATACACCTTAACACTTCCACGAAGATCTGTCTCATTAGTTACATTGACTATTGTTCCATTGAAGCAGATACTTCCACCGCCTTTGCCGGTAAATACATCTCCCACACTCATCGTTCCGCCAGTAAACTCGATGCTAGGCCCGCCTGTTCGAGTAAAATCTTCCTCAATTACTACATCCGTATTGCTTATCTTGATAGCTGTTCCTCCCGTAATTGTCCACTCCTCTGCTACTTGAATCAAACCTCCTTTGCTGTCAAAATTTCCGCTTCCCTTAATCTCTAAGTTGTCTGCGTAAATACTACCATCATTGTAGAATTGCGCTACGCCGCTCACGCTAATGTCTTCCGCTTCCAAAGTTCCCTGTACACTAATAGATCCGCCATATCCTGTATGTCTAACATCATCACAACTTACGTTAGCATTTTGAGCGATTATAAATGTGCCCTCCCCTTGGAGGTTCCAATCACCATCGATTTCTAAGGAGGCATTTGCATTAATCGTCATGGAAGCACCTTGTTTGAAGGATAGGTTTCCGTCTACTTCTACCTTGTGGTTAATGATGACTTCGTCGCCAGGCCAAGAACTGATGTTAGGTACTTGACCAGTACTCCAGATGTTGACGTCATCCCAATCGCCGCTTTTTACAGTAGTATGAGTGGTTGCATTAAGTGCTGTGAAGAAGAAGAAAAAGATCGTTAGTAAGGTTAAGCTTCTCATGTCTTTGTGTTTTTATAGGTATAGAATGGCCAGTCTGCCCGAGCTGTGCTTGAGCCGTTATTGATAGTTGATGACTGACTTTGTTTTTAATTACACTTCAAAGATAAGGGGAGAAGCACCCCATTTTGGGCATCTTTCTATTTTTGGGTCCTATGTCCCATTTATTGGCAGGAATTGTGCTTTTTTGGAATTTTCCCGAGATGGGGTTTTAGATATAAATAGTATCTTTTTGAGTCTATCTAGGAATTATTGCAGATAAGATAGGCTATCACACTACGGATAGAAAATGAAAGGAAGATGAAAAAGACTAGGAATAGTCTTCAGGAAGTGGCGGGATTAGTTCTGTGCTACCTCAAACGTAGCTTTGTGATCAAAATCTCTAAAATCAACGGGACTCACCCCTGAAACACCCTGCTCTGCCATATAAACACCATAGATCGTGTCCACTGCAGCCATAGTCAGTTTGTTATGGGTAACAATAATGAACTGGGAATCCTTGGAGAACTTCTTGATGATCTTGTTGAATTTATTGATGTTGGCATCATCCAAGGGAGCATCCACCTCATCGAAAATACAGAAGGGAGCTGGTTTAAGCAGGTATAAGGCAAAGAGTAGTGCCGTGGCCGTCAAAGTCTTTTCCCCACCAGATAGCTGACTAATCGTCTGTGGTCTTTTCCCCTTGGGCTTCGCCACAATCTCAATCTTTGATTCTAGGGGAGCTTCCGGCTCGAGCAGAATAAGATCGCAATTATCATCGCTTGTGAACAGGCTTCTGAACACATCTATAAAGTATATCCGTGCCTTATTAAATGCTTCTAAAAACTGGGAAGTAGCTGTTTCTTCAATTTCTTTAATGGTCTCTACTAAAGATTCCTTTGCTTTGACAATATCATCGCGCTGTTGGGAGATGGTATCGTGGCGTTCCTTCATTTCATCATAGGCTTCCACCGCCATCGGGTTGATTTCGCCGTAATTGTCCAAGCGAGATTTAAATCGATCTACTTTTACCTGCAGCTCTTCCAATGATTCCTTAATCTCCTCCATCTCTTGGTTAATCACCGCATTCACATCTATGCCAAACTCGATACGCAATCGCTGAGCCACCGAACTTACATCGAACTTAACGCCACTCTCCTTCTCCTTCATCTGATTGATCAGGATCTGCGCGTCCTGACGGACACGAGCTGTCTTTCGGATATTATCCTCCAACTCATTGATTCCTCCTCGAGCCTGGAAATATAACTGCTCGGCCTCAGACAAAGAAGACTCTCTCTCCTTCCGTTGCTGGTAGGCCGTCTGCAATTCTGCTTGGAGTTTATCAATACGTTCAATGATCTCCTGTACCTCTTCCTGTCCATCCTTGATCGAGGCTTGGTTAGTAATCAAGGTGCGCCGGGTCTCCTTCAATTGGTTCTCTCGGAAAACAAGCTCGCGCTGCAATGCTCCAACCTTATTCTGTTGGCGAATGAAATTGATATTACGCTCGTTGAAATGAGTGGAAGCTTGACTCAATTGCTCAGCAACATCGCGGAAAGAGCCATCCATATTGGAGATTTGCTCCTTGACACTCGCTACCAGGTCCATCTTTTCCGCAAGCTCTTCCTCAATTTTCTTAATGTGCGTAACCAGTTTTGTATTGCTGGTCTCGAGTTCGGTTCTTTTATCGTTAACCCCTTTAATGAAAGATTCAAAATTCTCTCTTCGGGTAGTAAAACCAACTTTTTCTTGCAGAAGTTGGTTTAACCGATTTCGCTCTATCTGGATGTCTGTATCAGAACGTTTATTTTTTAACTCCTCAATCTTGTTCTTCAAATTAAAGAAAGAAGTACTTAAGCGGTTCTCTTCTCTTTCTGCTTTTTTGATGGTGGATTCTAGGAGCTCTAAGTTCTTCTTCCGTCCGATTTTCTTACCTTCAAATAGGCCAATGGATCCGCCGGAGATACTAAATCTTCTTTTGATAAAACGACCACTTTTCGAAAGCAAGGTAATATTGTTACCGATTGGTTGGGCAGCCAAATCCTCATTTTCGGTGACCAATACGTTCTCCAGCAAGTAACTGCAAAGGCTGTAATAGGTAGGCTCCGTTTGGATAAGGTCAATGGCTTGTAAGGTTTCGGGAAATAGCGACATCGGTGCGCTATAGTCTTTAAAGGCATCCAACAAGAAAAAATTAGCCTTTCCTTTCTGACTACGACTGAGCAATCGGATCGCTTTGGTTGCTTCCTCTAAATTTTGAACCACGTAATAATTTAGATACGGATCCAGGTAATTTTCAATAGCCACTCGATACTCTTCAGAAACATATATGAGATCTGAAAGTAGCGGAGCGTCCTTCTTCCAATCCTTGTTATTGCTTAAGAAACGAATAGACTCCGGGAAGCCTTCCAAGTTTTCGACCATACTTTGCGTCAACTTGAATTCATTGCGTTTGGCATCCAGCTCTCTATTGACCTTTTTGAGTTTGTTATTCAACTCATCAAGTTGCTTCTCATACTTTTCTATCGCCCCCCTTCGATCTTCCTCTGCTTGCGTAAGTACCTCTAAGCGTTTGGTATATTCTTTCTCTTTTACCTCTATTTCGCCGATCTTAGTATGAATAGTCTTAATTTCCTCTTCGCGCATTTCAATCTCCAGATTGCTACGTTCTAGTTCCTGCACATGATTGTCAATCTGGTTCTTATTGATGGCCCGTTGCTTCTCCAATTCAAAAGCTCCTTTCTCGAAGTCTTGCTGGCGGGTAACAATCTCCTCCAGGTCGGCCTTGATGGAACCGTGGCTATCCTTGATCTTTTGCAATTGATCCTCTGCTTCATCCAATTCCTTCTCGAGATCTATCTCTATCCGTTTCTCTTGGTTCAATTCTCCCCTGTAGTGTTCTACGTCTTCCTCTAGTTGATCAATACGCGCCTTGGCAGATTGAATACCCACATTCAATT
The DNA here is from genome assembly GCA_019634045.1 of Saprospiraceae bacterium. Lineage (GTDB taxonomy): Bacteria > Bacteroidota > Bacteroidia > Chitinophagales > Saprospiraceae > DT-111. Next base: position 3,049 of record JAHQWA010000251.1, on the reverse strand, counting down.
TTTCCTGACTTTGAATGATAAATTCTTGCTTTTGCTCCAGCATGCGTTTATCATTCTCCTTGGCTCTGATGCCACCGATCAAGGTATTGAGGTCCCGCTGTCGTTCAGAAAGCGTTTTCTCTTTGTCTAGGTTGGCCTTCTTTTCTGCCTCAAGTTTGGCTTCTAGTTGGCTAAGCTGCACATCATATTGCCGATACTTATCTTGCTCTTCCTGTAGTTTTTGGCGAATTTCCTTTTGCTTTGTTTTCAGATCATTGATCTTAAACTTAGCTAGGAGTATGCTAGACTCCTTGTACTTGTCCTTTAACTCGAAAAACCGCTTCGCTCTCCGCGCTTGCTTTTCCAGAGATACCAAATTGTTGTTTATCTCGTACAGCAGATCTTCGACGCGGTCTAGGTCTTCGGAAGTACTTTTTAGTTTATTAAGGGTTTCTCGCTTTCGTTTTTTATACTTAGATATCCCTGCTGCTTGCTCGAACATTCTCCGGCGGGAGTTGGCTTTATCTGCCAAGATATCGTCCACCATTCCCAGGGCAATAATGGCGTAGGAATTGGAACCAATACCCGTATCTAAGAATAAGGAAGTAATATCTTTAAGCCGGCAGGTAACTCCATTGAGTCGATATTCACTTTCACCCGTGCGGTACAGCATACGAGTGATCGTAACGGAGCTATATTCTGTAGGAAGAAGGTTCTTGGTGTTTTCAAAGGTTAATGAGACTTGCGCCAAGCCGCTCGATTTTCGCTTTTTGGTTCCATTAAAGATCACGCTGGTCATCGTGTCCAATCGCAGTTCTTTACTCTTTTGCTCCCCAAGGACCCAACGTATCGCATCTACAATATTTGACTTACCCGAACCATTAGGCCCTACGATCCCGATCACATCCTCATTAAAGTTCACCACTGTCTCGTTGGCAAAACTCTTGAACCCTTTAATTTCAAGCGTTTTCAATCTCATAGCCCACAAAAATAGTAAAATGAAGTAATGTGGCTCCTTCTTGGTCTAGAAATTTATCCACATTTTTTGGACAGAAAAAACGGACTTTTCCACAACTTGATTTTTCCCAATAAATCCCGAGGATATGGACCAGACAGGGTTTCTTCAAAAAAAGCTTATTCCTAGTACGGTGCTGGCGCAACTGGATTCGGCTGAGTCTGTTCTTGCGCTTCCAAAAAGTAACGGACATCATTGGCCGTGCGAACCGGAATCTCTTCCATCGGAAGGTGACCAACCGCTGGGTAAACGATCAAAGTATCATTCGGTAAGCGATCAGCAAAGGCCCTTGCATTAGCCAAGGGTATCCAAGCATCCGTTTCCCCCCAAAGGATTAGGGTGGGTTGTTCTATTTCTTTCAAACGGTCAGGATCAGTAATCGGGTCTTGCTGGTTAATTCGGTCGACATAGGCTTGTCGATTACCCGGTCGGCGGAAAAGTTCAAAGTATCGTTGTAGTAGTGCTGGAGTCACTTTTTCTGGATCTCCATATACTTCATAAAGTGATTTTTTAAATAAAGCTTTAGGCGTAACCTTTTGCATGATCGCAGCAATAGCAGGCTTTTTGGCTAAGCGAAAGGCTAGAGGCGATTCTCCACTGTCCTGCCGTGGAATCCCGCCAGCATCCAAAAGGATCAATTGCTTAACCTTTTGTGGGTAATCTAGAGCGAAACGCCAAGCGATCAATCCACCAAGAGAGTTTCCTCCCAAAGCGAAACTATCTAGCTTAATCGCTTCCGTAAATGCATCTAAAAATTCAGTATAATGCCGAATTTGGTAATCTCTATCGGGGAAAGGACCTGTTAAACCGAAGGCAGGTAGGTCTAAACTTATAATGGTAAAGCTATCCTTTAGTTCTTCTGTCCATACCTCCCACGTATGCAAACTGGCTCCGGTTCCATGCAGTAAGACCAAGCTTGGACCTTGTCCAGTTACCCGATAATGTACATCCATACCCTGAACCGCCACAAAGCGTGAATCCGGATACGCGTATTTTTCCTTCAATCGATCTAAGGAAATATCAGGGTGGTAATTGAACAAAACGGCTCCCCCAACAATCAATAAGATTAGAAGCGCGAGGTATTTTAAGACTTTAATCATTTTCAGTACTACTTAACCCATTGTCCCTTTAATCACTCCTCCATCCACACTAATGGTTTGCCCAGTAAGATAACGAGCCTGTGGGGAAAGCAACCAAGCCCCAAGTGCCCCAAAGTCTGCTGGGTCTCCCATAAATCCTACGTTGATTTGAGATTCAAACCCACTCCGGATCTCTCCTTCACTCACCCCTTTTAAACTGGCGTTCTTCTTCAGCAAGGATGCGATTCTGGGGGTGTCATGGTAGCCAGGTGCCAATATATTTAGGGTAATTCCATGCTTGCCAATTTCAGTGGATAATGTTTTCACATAACCTACTACGGCCAATCGCATGCTGTTGCTTAGGACTAAGTTCTCGACTGGCTGCTTTACTGACATACTTTCAATAAATAGAATCCGGCCGTAGCCCCGAGACATCATAGTCGGTAAGGTCTGATTGACTAGATCAATCTTCCACCTAAATACCCCAGCATAGGCATCATCCCAGTCCTGCAAGCTAGTATCTTTGGCAGGCATGGCTGGAGGCCCTCCGGCATTAACCACCATTCCGGCTAATTCTCTTTCTCCGACCGATTTTACCAGTCTTGATACAGCCCCTTCTTGACTCAAATCCAAAGCCATGGTTTCAATCTGCCCGGGATAGGTGGCTGCAAATTCGGCCAACTTATCGGCGGATCTAGCCACCGCTATGATCTTGGCACCTTCTGCCAATAATGCTTCAGCCACTCCCTTGCCAAGTCCGCTAGTGGCTCCGCCTACAATAAACCATTGGTCTTTAATTCCTAAATCCATATTATCTCCTGGGAATTAGTGTAGTGGGGTACACAACAACACTTTCGTTTCCATCTTTGCCCACGGCAGCGACCCCGAATAAATAGTTATCGATAATGATGTTTTTCAAAGTTGTTTGCAATTGATCTTTGGGCACGTACTGGGAATACTGCCATTGCGGAGCAGT
>JAHQWA010000250.1 GCA_019634045.1 Saprospiraceae bacterium | reverse complement strand
CTTTAGATGTATCCTTGGAAGTGACCAATGGAGTATGTAGTGGACAAGGATCATTCTGGGTAAATATTGGTGGCGGAGTGGCCCCGATAACCCTAAGTTGGGATGGGCCAGTGGATGGAAGCAGAGAAGCGGTGGTTGGTTCCAATGCAATTGAGAATCTACCAAGCGGTACCTATACCCTCGTCATTGAAGATGCGAATGCTTGTAAGGAGACGATTGTTAGAGATATCGAAAACCAAGATTCTGACCTTGCACTTGATCTAGACCTTAAGGCTAATGATTGCGGGCAAGAGGACATTATCACAGTTACTATCACAGGCGGTACAGCAGATTATACAGTTAGTTGGACCGGACCAAGTGAAGGTTCTTCAGTGATCGCTGGGACGTACCTTGAAATTCCGGATTTAACTCCAGGCGAGTACAAGCTTACCGTAACTGATGCTGCTGGTTGTGCAACCAGTAAAGAAATTGTTGTGAATACCAGTACCGTTGAATTGCTAAGTGTTTCAGCTTTACCAGGGGTTTGTGAAGGTACAGGTGATCTCGTTTTGTCCATTGCTGGCGGCAGTCCAAGCTACAAAATAGAGTGGACAGGCCCATCGGATGGCACGGCTACAACTGAGAATGATTCCTACGTGATTAGCGAAATTCCGAGTGGAGACTATATCATTACGCTCACCGATGCTAATGGCTGTACGGACGTGGAGCACTTCACCTTGAACAATGGAGAAGGGGTTCAAATTACCGTTATAGCTACGGATGGCGACTGCTACCAAGCGGGTTCTATTTTTGTTGGAATGGCAGGTGGAATTAAGCCTTATCGCATTGAATGGGAAGGTCCGGAAGATGGTAATGCTGAAACGGATGCCGTTGAATATGTGATCAGTGACCTGGAGGAAGGTATATACACGATCTCTGTTTTGGATGAAGGAGGCTGTATTGATACCAAGGTAGTCACTGTAAACGGTTTTGCAACCGATCTGAATGCGACCGTTGAGGGTACAAATGGAGACTGTGGTTCCGTAGGTAGTATCTCGGTAGAAGTTAGTGGCGGCCAAGGACCTTATGTGATTAACTGGTCCGGTACTTCGTCTGGTAATACGACTGCTGATGCAGGAACGACGACCATCGATAACTTAGACAGTGGAAGCTATACGGTGGCAGTGACCGATGCCAATGGGTGTACTATCACCAAAGAAATTGATATACACAATGGTTCTGGCTTTATAGTAGACATTGATCCTAATAATGGTGGATGTGGAAGCTTAGGTTCCATCTGGGTAGATATCAACGGCGGTACCGCGGAATATTTGATTACCTGGACCGGAGCAGAAAGCGGAGCGGTCTCAGTTACCAATCCTTACTATGGTATAGAAAATCTTCCCACGGGTGCTTACGAAGTTAAAGTAACCGACAACTCCGGCTGTTCTATTACGAAAACGGTGAGCATCGAAACACCAGTAGATGATTTTGAGGCTACTATTTTAGCAATGGGAGGAGATTGTGGAGAACCAGGAAAGATACTTATTGATATGACGGGAGGCACTCCTTCCTATACCATTAGTTGGAGTAGTGTTAATTCCTCGGGTTCTGTAACGACCAACGGTACCAGTTATGAAATTGAAGGATTGCCAACGGGTATCTATAATGTTACGGTCAAAGATGAGAATAACTGCACGGTCACGAAGAGCTTGCAAGTACTCAACGCGAATAATTGGATCTCTTTATTTATCTCTACGCAACCGGTAAGTTGTGATGGTCAAGGCACTATTAATGTTAGTTTCAATGGTGGTCAAGGACCATACAAAGTGTCTTGGACTGGCCCAGAAGATGGAGAAGTGACAATTGATGATCAGCAATACAATGTTGATGATCTTCCTACGGGTACCTACGAGATTACAGTTGAAGATGCGGAAGGCTGTAGCAATAGCGAAACGGTTTACGTGGGAGTCGCTAACGATGATATCATTGTTGATTTTACATATGACATGCAGATGCTGAAAGTTGATTTTATCAACAACAGCTCATCTGGAACGTATCACTGGGACTTTGGTAACGGAACTACATCTGATGAAAAGGAGCCTTGGATAGAGTATGCTGAACCAGGTACTTACCAAGTTTGCTTATCTGTTACGAATGAATGTGGAACGAAGACACGTTGCGAGCATATAGAACTGACGATACCTAGTGATGCGGTTATCCTAGATGCTGGAGAGAAATTAGGATCTTATGGATCTACCGTTTACGTTCCTGTAACTATTGATAATTGTGACCTGATCGTTTCTCTCGCGGGTAGCCTTGAAATGGAAGACAGCGATGTCGCTGAAATTCTTGGCGTGAGCCCTGGCGCTATTGCTCCAACCTTCAATGGCACCAATAACACCTTCAACTACTATGATAATAATGGTGTAGGCGTGACCCTCGATCCAAATGAAGTTTTATTTAATATTGTAATTAAGTTGATTGGATCACCAGGTGAAATGTCAGCTATCTTTATTACAGATGACCCATTAATGGTCGAGGTCGGTAGTATTGAAAATGGACAGCCTATCGTGAAGCCACATGTCACTTTAAGTGGTAAGGTGACGGTAACCGAGCACGCCTTAGTGGAAGGCACCGTTAATAACTACAAGGGCATTGGAATCGAAGACGCAGAAGTGCGAATCGCCAGTCAAGTAATGGAGGGAATGGAAATGACGGATGAGAATGGCTACTTCTCGCTATCTCAATTGGAGATGGGTGAAGATTACATCATTTCGGCGGCCAAGGATGATAATCCAGTAAATGGACTATCGACTTTCGCCTTATTCATCGGTCAACGTTTCATCCTAGGAATGGATCCACCGCAAATTTCTTCTCCGTATCAAGTGATTGCGGGTGATGCAAATTGCAATGGGGCCTTCACTACACTAGATCTATTTATCATTCAGCAGTTAATCATTGGCACGACGAATGGTTTTGCGAATTGTCCTTCTTGGGTATTTGTTTCCTCCGAGAATCAAATGCCAGGAGAGTTTGATGCTTACAACGTCTTCCCATACCAAGATAGATATGAGATGACAGTAGACCACGATGTTGTTTCTAACTTCATTGGTGTGAAAGTAGGGGACATCTTAGGAGTGGCACAAACGACGAATCTAGTTTCGGATGAATTGGATGAGCGCGGATACGATGAAGATTTGGTGCTATCTGCAGTAGATCGGCCGATTGCGGCAGGCGAAACGGTTGAGTTGACCTTGAGTAGTAATAACTTTGCTGATATGGTGAGTTACCAGTTTGGCGTAGATTTTGATACACAGAAACTACGTTATGAGTCCTTTGTGGGATCATCAAATGCGGCCTTGTCTTCAGTTGCCATTGGAGAAGGCGAAAGCCAAAATGGTGGACTAAAAGTCAGTTGGTTTAGCATGGATGGAGCTGGAAAAGATCTTTTCGATGAAGAAGACCTACTAACGATCCGCTTCACCGCTTTAACAGCTATACCTTCTTTGTCGGAGGTGATCGATATAAGTTCGCGCCAGTTGAAAATTGAAGCAGTCAACGCAAGCTTAGACCAGTTTGATGTCGTGTTAGATTGGCAATCTAAGTTGACGGATGCTCCAGTTGTAACGGACTATAGGTTTAAGCTACATCAAAACAATCCAAATCCATTCCAGGGCAATACGGATATCAGATTTGAACTACCTTCTAGTATGGAGGCGGAACTGATTATCCATGATAACCTAGGTCGTCTTATCAAGCGTATATCGGGGAGATTTGAGGCCGGAATGAATAAAGTAGAACTTAGAGATCTACAATTGGAGGGTGGAGTATACTACTACACGCTACAAGCAGGTAAGGATGTGGCGACTCGGCATATGGTTATTTTGAATTAATTATAAGCAAAGCTGTGCCTTTTTGAGGCTAGCTTCGTCACAAGAATATAGTAAAGCAATGGACAAATGGGAGGAAGTTGCAGGCCTTAAGGCCTTGCAACTTCCTTTTTTGAACAAAAAAGAACTGTATTTTTGTAATACGGAGGAAATGTGTCTGCAGTCTGGGTTCTATTGCTTTGCAGTAGTTCTATAAAAATTTCCTCCTTAATTTGTCATTATCCCAAGACGAACTATGAAGAAAACGAAGTGGCTTTTATTCATTGCTCTATGTCATTTCATAGGAGCAATGGAGGGTCAAACACTAGAACTGGCATTGAGCAAAGAAGGGGCTCAATCTGGAGAAACTGTATTTGTCAAAATGATGGCTGGCGAAAACTTCAGCCGTATTACGACCCTTCAATTTTCCCTTTCTTGGGATCCTGCCATTATCGATTACCGGGGATTCACAGGAGAAGCTTTACAGGGCGTCGCCTTAGGCGATAGTGATGCGGATCAAGGTATCGCTCGCTTGTCTTGGTTTGCTGCCCAAGGGACAGGGATCGACTTAGACCCTGGAACAGTGTTGATGCAGCTGGAATACATGGCCGTTGGCCAAAATGGGGATTCGAGTTCGGTCGCCATCACCAATGCGCCCCTACGTATACAAATTGCTCAGGAAACAGATACTACGGGTGTATTTAACTTACTTGATCTAGAGCAAGACACAGGTTTGGTGAAGATTGGTAATTTTTTAAATTTTACGTCTCTTCCTTCCGATGTAAGTTGTACTGGGGATAGTGATGGTTCGGTGGTGCTAAATTTCCCGAATGGAGCAAATGCGTATTCTTTTTCTTGGGAAGGGCCTAATTTTTCTTCTGCCGAAAAAGATATTGCTAACTTACCACCCGGAGATTATACGGTAAGTATCAGCGACCAGCAGGGTTCAATCGTTTTAGTAGAAACTTACACGATAGGCGAACCCGATCCACTTGAACTTGTTAATTTTAGTATAAGTCCTCCAGACTGTAATCAGGAAAATGGTGGAATCTCGTTGGAAGTGACTGGCGGAACCCGTCCGTACTCCTTTGATTATGGACAAGGCAATACACCCGATAGTGCGAGGAATGACTTAGTTGCGGGAACATATCAAATAATAATAAGCGATGATAACAGCTGTAATATTAATGCTGATCTCGAGATTCCGGAACAGGATGCGCCGGAAGTAGATTTAGGCGGAAATGTAGCCATATGTATTGGCGGAACAACGACGCTCTCAGCCGGAGAACACTCTTCCTATAATTGGTCCACCGGCGCCAATGGTCCCACCATAAATGTAAGTACTCCTGGTACCTATAGTGTAACTGTAACCAATGATCTCGGTTGCCAAGGTACCGATGCCGCTGAAGTGAGCATTGGTGAATCACTCCAACTCGAACTCCTGAATCCTTTCTTAGATGTTTGCCCTTCACAATATATCCAGCTCCAAGTGCAGGGAGCACCCAACTATGAATGGATAGATACTTCTGGTACGCTTTCCTCTCTGGATATTTCCAATCCAGATGCCAGACCAAAATATACCACAACGTATACCGTAATCGGTTCGAATGAATGTGCCGTAGATACGCTTGCCATTGAGGTTATGGTCAACGAAACAGATGCCGCAGCTGGACCTGACACTTGCATCGCTCCTGGAACGGAGGCTATCGTATATGCGGTAGGAGGGATTGCCTATGATTGGCAGGAAGCCGATTATCCGGTGCTTGATCCTACGGCCCAAGAGACCACGGCCAGCCCAGAGGAAGCTACCCTCTACATCGTTTCTATCACTGATATTAATGGTTGTGTAGTAACGGATTCTATGGAGGTTTTGGTAGCGGCCGATCCAGTAGAGTCTATCCGCCGCATCAACCTAATCTCTCCGAATGATGATGGGATGAATGATGCTCTGGAGTTCCGTGGGGTGGAGAAATTTGGGCCGAACAAGCTCGAGGTGTATAATAGATGGGGAAGTCTAGTGTATCAAAAGGTAAATTACCAATTAGATGAAGAACGTTTTGATGGTACTAAGAATGGGAAGCAATTGCCTGCTGGTAACTACTATTACGTATTGTCCTTCACTACTGGTGATATACGACAAAAGCTGATGATCGTACGGGATTAAAACCTACACTCCTTTCCCCAAAACAAAAAGACATGAGAAAATTATTACTTGTTCTATCTATATGCATTAGTAGTCAGTTAGGAGCCCAACAGTTAGCAGATCACAGTCCTTTCTTTGATGCCGGGTTTATTTGGAACCCAGCCATGACAGCAGCATGGGACTACTGGGAATTGGGCGTGAATTATCGGCAGCAATGGACGGGCTTCGAGGGCGCACCCCGGACAGCTTCTATCAGTGTGCAATATCCCTTTGTAGATGAAAACATGAGCATGGGTGGGTTCTTTATGAATGATGAAGTGTCTCCCATCACCTTGAACAATATTGGCTTGAATTACGCCTATAAATTAGCGTTTGGCCCTAGCGGTACACATCAACTGTCCATTGGTTTGCAGGCCACGATCAGCCAGTTGTATGCGGATGGTTTGGAGTTGGTGGTGAATGATCAAGGAGATCCATTGCTACCTGATGGCGAGAACAACAAGATATCGCCGAACGCAGGTATTGGATTGTTTTATACCTCTGTTTCTCGAGATGAATTTGAGGAGAGTTTCATATTTGCTGGATTGGCCGCCAATCAACTACTACCCAATAATCTACTATTAGATGACTTTGGAAGTAAAGCCAACCTGAAAAGGGCCATGCATGGGAATGCCACCTTCGGAGCCAGGATTGTGGAAGGAGATCTATTTGTGCAACCTTCTCTATGGCTCAATTATAGTATGGTAAATATAATGAATGGTACTTTCGCCGTGTTAGTAGAGAAGCAAGACGCCTTTTGGGCTGGGATCAATTTGTCTACCAATAAGACATTGGGGATTCAGGCGGGAATGATTGTCAACGACGAATTTACTCGGGATGGGAACCTTCGCATAGGTGTAATGGGTTCCTATAATATTGGTACATTTGGTAAATTCCGAGGAATGGGCTACGAAGCCTATATTGCTTATCGATTCGAACCCTGATTTTTTACTATCTAAAATTGAATGAAGCTCACTGCGCTTGCGAACAATCAACAGTTATTACTCAAGGCTATCAGTGGGAGTCATGCTTATGGCCTTCAACACAAAGATTCAGACGTAGATATTCGCGGAGTCTTCGTTATGCCTAGGCCCTTGTTTTATGGCTTAAGCCCAGTGGAGCAGCTTAGCGATTCTACCAATGATATCGTCTTCTACGAACTTCATAAATTCTTTTCTTTACTGATTAAGAATAATCCCAATATGCTGGAATTGCTCCGAATGCCAGCAGACTGCATCCAATATTGCCATCCGCTCTTCGACAAACTAGATCCACGTCTTTTCCTTTCTCGCCGCTGTAAAGCCACCTTCGCTGGCTATGCTACTTCCCAGATCAAAAAGGCTCGAGGGCTGAATAAGAAGATCATCAATCCAATAAAGAAAGAGCGAAAAACAGTATTAGACTTTTGTTATGTAGCAGAAGGTGGCGGTTCAATTCCACTGAAGCATTTTCTGGCAGAGAGAAAGGTACTACAAGAAAACTGTGGATTGGTAAATGTACCTAATATGCAGGGGGTCTTCGCTTTATATCATAGCGAAAAGCATCCTTATTCGGGGATTGTAAGAGGAGAGAGAGCCAACGATATTGCGCTTTCTTCTATACCTAAGGGAGAACGCCCGATTGGCATCATGTTCTACAATGCAAATGGTTACTCCGTCTATTGCAAAGAATATCGGCAATATTGGGAATGGGTAAAAAAAAGAAATGAAAGCCGTTATCAGAATACCTTATCGCATGGCAAGCGCTATGACGCTAAAAATATGATGCATACTTTCCGGCTTTTGCACATGGCGGAAGAAATTGCCTCCACCGGCGATTTTTCCGTAAGACGAACTAAGGACCGTGATTTCTTGTGGGAAGTTCGTCAGGGAATATTTGATTACAACGAGCTGGTGGATAGAGCTACTGAAAAGATGCAGGAAATCGAATGGCTTTTTGATCGATCAGATCTACCAGAAGCACCAGATGAGGCCGTTTTAGAGAACCTATTAGTTGAATTGCGATTAAGTTTCTACAAGACTTCAATTAGCTAGACTTCCGGTATCGGTATTGTCCGAAGAGCAATTTGCTCCTAGATCCAACCAGCGGACCCCCAATTGCCAGAGAACCCCAAAGTTTGGATATCAGCGTTCGTATCGTATTTTTAGAAGCGAATGGAGGCGAAAACGGAGGCTTGCTTCTTGTTTATGTAGGTCGCTTGATCCATTGACTCCTCTAATGGTGGCCACACCTCGCTCGTCCTTGTGGTCCAAAAACCCGTAAGGTGAAACCAATGAAAACCAGAAATAGATGGCTTCTAGTTCCTATCGCGGGAATCCTCCTTTTTCTGTTCCTTTTTGTTTTTGCTGCCTCTAGATATCCTGGAGGCTCACAAGCTGATTTGACCCATGAAGGCTTTGATTGGGTACATAACTATTGGTGTAATTTAATGGGGAAAGAGGCAATGAATGGCGAGCCAAATGATGCAGTGCGTATCGCTATTCCTGCTTTCGTGGTTCTATGTGGTAGCCTAGCCTTGTTCTTTTATCATTTCTCCAAACAACTAGCCAGGAATTCTACCTGGGCAAAGATTATCCGGATCGGCGGGGTTCTTTCTATGTCCGCAGCGGCATTAATTGCTACGCCTTGGCACGACGAAATGACGATTATCGCCAGTTTTTTTGGGGTGTTTGTTGTGGCGGGCGTCATCATTGGGGTGTCCACGAGTCACTTCAGATTGTACAAATGGACAGGCATATTTTGTTTGTTTTTACTGGGATTGAATAACTATATTTATTACACCCAACATGGGCTCGTTATCCTACCTGTTTTGCAAAAGCTGACATTTGTCATCGTTTTATGCTGGATAGTTGGCCTAAATTGGCAGTTGTATCAAAACGTCCATGTGACCTCATAACCAAGTATGAAAAAGAAACTCGACCTTCTACAACCCGCAACAGTACTTATCTGCCTATGGTTAGGCCTTTTTGCTTGCCAAGTTCCTACGCAAGAAGAAAGCGTTCCAAAGAAGTGGTATAAAGGAAATTTGCATACTCATTCCTATTGGAGTGATGGCGATGAATTTCCAGAAGTGATCATGGATTGGTATAAATCCCATGGCTACCATTTTCTTGCCTTATCGGACCATAACATTCTAGCAGAAGGAGATATGTGGGTGAAAATTAGAGAAGATAGCATCTATCAAAAAGCCTTTGATCGATACCTTAAAACCTATGGAGAAGATTGGGTGGTGCATGAGATGGACAGTGGACAGATTAAGGTGAAACTTAAGACCATAGAAGAATATCAACCTTTGTTTCAGGAAAAGGAACGCTTTCTCGTATTGCCATCAGAAGAGATCACGGACTTGTATGAGGGTAAGCATGTACATCTCAATGCTACGAATATACAGGAGAAGATAGAACCACAAGGAGGAGAGAGCATAGCGGTGACTATGCAAAATAACATTGATGCAGTGTGGGCGCAAAGGGAAAGAACAGGGGTGCCTATGATTGTACATGTAAACCATCCCAATTTCTTGGATGCGATCCGACTAGAAGATATGCTACACCTGAAAGGAGAGCGGTTCTTTGAAGTGTACAATGGACATAATCGCGTTCAGAATCAAGGAGGAATCTATGGTTTATCTACGGAAGCCATGTGGGATCTCATCAATATATCTTATGTCAAAGAGGGCAAACCACTCCTGCTAGGCTTAGCCACTGATGATGCACATAATTATCACCAAATAGGAAATCAGTGGAGTAATGCTGGAAGAGGCTGGGTACAGGTGAGAGCTGATAGTTTGACGCCTGCTAGCCTGATTGCTGCTTTGGAAGCTGGAGACTTCTATGCATCTACTGGTGTACGACTAGATCACCTGAAATTGGAAGACAATGTACTTGAGGTAGGCGTAGCAGCTGAGGAGGGAGTGAATTATACCTTTTCCTTTATTGCCTGCGTCAGAGGTGCTGATAAGGTGGAAGTGGTATCTACGGTAGAGGGAGAAGTCGCTAGCCTGGAACTGAAAGAAGATTGGATTTTTGCTCGATGTAAAATCACATCATCCAAATTGCAAGAAAATCCAATTGAAGGTATTTTGTATGAAATGGCTTGGACCCAACCGGTACAGTTCCAATAAAGCAATACCTCACCATAGCTCATTTCAATAGCCAACCAAAAGTAGGCTGTGGGGGCGGTGGAATTAGTTGGTACTCTTCTGCCGTCTTCGTTTTTCGCCTTTGCAACTCCAAACGTAGACTTTCCTCGCCAGTTCGCATGGCCCAGTGATGATTGGCAGAGAATAGAGGTTTCAGAAAAAAAGAGAAATAACGGAGTATAGGCTTGTTGGCTTCCACTTGCCAATCATAAGTGATGTGGCAATGAATACCATCTTCGTCCTGTTCGAAGCTCCAGGTACCTGCTCCCATTAGATCTCCAAATGCTTCTATGGAAAAGCCATGTGGGGGATTTTTGGCAGTTAAACGGGATTGCCACCGTAAGGTGTAGGGGAGCCATCCTTTTGTATACAAGGCTACTTCTCTACCTATCCCACGTTCATCATTCTCCTTGGTAGTGGTCACCTCTAAATATACGGCAGGCCACCACTGGGGCAATCGTTCCGCCTGCTCCAAGATCTCATATACTTCGGTTGGCTTCGCTTCTACTTTCCAATGCGTAATAAAATGGTATCGATTACTTTTCATCGTTTTACTTATGGAACTAAATTGAATATGCAATTGTAGTTTTAACTAAGAAAGTCTTTTTCTCACCACTCAAACCTGGTAGTCATGTAACACTCCAGTTCCACTCTTTTATATACGTGTAAAATCCAGCTTTTGGATTTATACTATAATCTTTATGTGCAGTGTTAGTGCTGACAATAGGCCTGCGTAGGCTTGTATTGTCCGATGGATGCTTTTGCTGGCACTAATCTCATTCATTCACGTAAAAGACTGTTGAGCAGTTTCATAATATTAGACTATGAGTTTGTCAAAGAAGTATGGACGAACTTACCACTATCCTTTTTCACCAGGTACGACCAGTGATGATCGGATCAATTCGAATTATTGGGAAGCGCTTAGTGATATAGCTGAAGTCGTCCATACAGAGAAATTAGATGGTGAGAATACCTGTTTAAATCAATTTGGGGTATTCGCTCGTTCCCATGCCGCACCGACGCGGCATCCTTGGGCGGGATATTTGAAGGAGAGATGGAATTCTATACGAAATGACTTAGGAGAAATAGAGATTTTTGGGGAGAACTTATACGCTATACATTCCATCCGTTACGAAGTATTGGAGCATCATTTTTATGTGTTTGCAGTCAGAGAATTGGATCGATGGTTAGCCTGGGAAGAGGTGAAATTCTATGCCGGATTGCTAGATTTTCCAGTAGTCCCAGAAATCATGCGGGTCCAACCAACGGATAGAGACGAATTTGAAGAACAAGTTTTAAGCATTGTTACACAAGAGAGCACTTTTTCATCTGTAGATGTTCACACAAAAGAAGCATGTAGGATGGAAGGAATTGTCAGCCGAAATCTGGAGGGATTCAGTACCGAAGATTTTCGGGAAAATGTGTTTAAGTATGTCCGGAAAGATCATGTAAAAACGGACGAGCATTGGACACGTCGTTGGCAAAGAGCTCCATTAAAATGGGAGAAGTTATGTGGAGATTGACAACAAATTTACAATGGGGCAGCCTGAGGGAAAGTTTCGGCTGGATTAGGGACATGGAAGGTGTTGAACAAGACCCCATCTACCATGCAGAAGGAGATGTAGCTATCCACACACAGATGGTGTTGGCCTCGCTGCAAAGTTTGCCAGCGTTTCAAGCCTTGGGCGAACAGACCCAGCAGGTCATGATTGCTGCTGCGCTTCTTCATGATGTGGAGAAACGGTCTACTAGTGTTCGAAATGAGAAGGGACGAATATCTTCGCCGAAACATGCCAAAAAAGGAGAGTACACTGGACGAAGCATACTATTTCAAGACGTTCCCACCCCTTTTGACCTAAGGGAACAAGTGGCGAAATTAGTGCGCTATCATGGCCTACCCTTATTGGTCTTCGATAAACCTAATCCACAGCGATATCTCTTGAAAGCAAGCCTGGAGGTAGACACCCAACTTTTGGCGATGCTCTGCAAGGCGGATGTTCTAGGTCGCACCTGTGAAGACCAGGATGAGCTACTATATCGAATTGAATGTTTTGAAGCTTATGCCAAAGAACAGCAGTGCTGGGGACAGGCTTATCCATTTGCTTCCGACCTGGCACGCTTCACTTATTTCCAGGGCGAGGAAGGGTATCCTGCCTACAAACCCTTCGATGATACTTGGCCAGAGGTAGTTCTCATGGTAGGCTTACCGGGCATGGGCAAGGATACCTATATTAGAACACATCTAAAGGATCTTCCAGTAGTGTCTTTGGATAATCTCCGTCGCAAACATAAAGTGGGGTATCGCAATGCTAAAGGAAATGGTAGAATCATACAGCTAGCCTTAGAAGAGGCACGGGAACACTTGAGGGATCGGCGCTCTTTCGTTTGGAATGCCACCAATCTGACCCGAAATAATCGCAGTCGGCTTATTGATTTATTTACGACCTATAAGGCTAGTGTGCGGATTGTATACATTGAAGTACCCTATCAGCTTTGGCAGGCGCAAAATGTACAGCGGACATATGCTGTTCCCAAGACTGTGCTAGCGAAAATGCTAAAAAAGTTGGAAGTACCTTCCTTAGTCGAAGCACATAGAGTCGAGTACAGGGTTAGTTAGAACTAATAAGTAGTTATTAAACTATTATTTAGTTTAATAACGAAAAAATAGTTTATATTTGATGTATGAGACCCTTGTCATACAAAGAAGAGGAGCTAATGAACATCCTTTGGCGGCTTGAAAAAGCATTAGTTTGGGATATCATAGCTGAAATGGATGATCCTAAACCTCCTTATAATACCGTGTCTTCCTTGGTGCGGAAATTGGACAAAGAAGGAATTATTGGACATGAATCATTCGGTAAAACTCATCGATACTACCCCGTATTGAAAAAGCGTGATTATCGAAAGTCGAGTTTTCGGAAATTCATGAATCATTACTTCAGTGGCTCGGCTGAGGAGTTGTTGTCTTTTTTCGTGGAAGAAGAGGACCTATCCCCCGAAGAGCTAGATGCTTTATTAGCCAAGGTCAAAAAGAAAGCAGATGAATGATTTTTTGATCTTATTGCTAAAAGGAAACGTTTTTTTGCTGCTCTTTTACCTAGTCTATCGCCTTTGCTTTAAACGATTTACGTTCTTCGGGGCTAATCGAGTATATCTTCTACTTAGTTTGCCATTGGCATTATTCTTGGCGGGTTTTTCCGTTCCACTTCCGCAGGCAGTAGAGGTACTTCCTGTTTTGGATTCGTATTTCGTCGAGAACCCCATTGCTTCTAGTCCCATCAATGCTATCACCACACTATCAGCGCCCGTTACACCAAGCACTGATTTTGGTCCATCCATTTGGATGCTCCTTTATCTCTTTGGGGCTTCTGGAGGGCTACTACGGCTCTGCTATAGGCTAGCCCAGGTACGAGGCTTAGTACGGAGAGGGCATCGAACGACAACAAGGGGAAT
>JAHQWA010000249.1 GCA_019634045.1 Saprospiraceae bacterium | reverse complement strand
GCAGGATTCTCGGTCTTTTCCCCTCAATTGGCTTGATCTTTAATTTATGGAGGCTCGATCTCCCGACTAATATTATCAAATTAAAGACAAGCGATTATGAAAGTAAAATTCCTTGGCGCCTTCTTTGGTTTAGGGCTGCTAGCCCTGATTTTTTTGGGCATGCAAAGTGACGCAGAGACCCCTTCTGGCATAGAAACTCACCTTGACCTTGATTATTACACTGGACCTGATGCAGATTCTGAGAAGCACAAATTGGATCTATATTTACCCGACAATAAGGCCGAAGCCCCCATTCTTCTATGGATCCATGGTGGAGCCTGGGTGACTGGCGGCCGCAAACAAGAGGCAGGCTTGGCGAAGCATCTGGTAGCAAAGGGAATTGGTGTTGCTGTGATGAGTTATAGACTAAGTGATGGAAGATGGATGAATCCCAATTTTACCGGATCAGCAAAACACCCCGATCACATACAGGATTGCGTCCGTGCTTTGGCTTGGCTCAAACAACAGGCGAAAGAATATGGCTACGATACCGACAAGCTTTTTGTCGGAGGGTACTCGGCAGGGGGACATTTGTCCGCCCTCATGTGTATGGATGAGCAGTATTTGAAAACAGAAGACCTAAGCTTTGCGGATGTAAGAGGAGCTGTACCGATGGCTGGGGCATATGATATGGTGGCTTATTATCAGAGTCACGTAGAGGGAAACGGTAAAGAAATGGCAGATAGCCACGTTTTAGGAGTATTTGGTGAACTAGAGGATGTGAAAAAAGCCAGTCCGACGGAGTACATCGACGCTGCTGTGATTCCAATGCTAGTCGTTTCGGAAACGGATACTTACGACTATACAAAGCTATTGGAAGATAGAGTAGGGGATAAGCCGCATATTGAATTCTACCACGTTCGCGATAAAAATCACGCAGCCTTGTATTTGGATATGGCCAAAAATGGGGACAGTAAACACACGCAGAAATTGGCGGATTACCTGTTAAGGGTGAGTACGGAGGAAAAAGTCAAATAGAGAATATAGGACTCTTCTCTTCTCATATACATTACCTTTAGATAATAGTGCTTAGGGAGATTGTTCCGCAATCTCTCTTTTCACCAAGAAAAACATACAGTATTGTATGGTATGTAAAAATCCCCTATCTTTGGAGTATGGCAAGGTTATCGAAAGAAGATTGGCTAGAGGAAGGATTTAAGATCCTTAAAGAGTTTGCACAAGACAAGCTTAGGATACTCTATCTCTGTCAGCGTTTGAAGGTAACCCGGGGCTCTTTTTATCATCACTTTAGTAGTATCGAAAACTACGTGGCTAGTTTGATGCAACGTTGGGAAAAGGAAAATACACGCCAGTACATCGACTTGGCAAACCAGAAAAGCGGAGCACAAGATAAAATGAACGTCCTCAATGATCTTATTCTGCAACAAGATCACGCCATTGAGGCTGCCATTCGCTCCTGGGGTTTCTATCAACCCTTAGTGAAGGAGTATTTGGATCGAGTGGACCAGCTCCGGGTAGGATATCTTGAGGAGATTTTTATAGGTAAGGGGTATGATAAAAAAGAAGCCAGTATAATGGCTGAGTTGGAGTATGCGCTACTGATTGGTGTTCAACATCGCTACCCTGGGAAATTCGGCAAAAGAGTGAGAGCACTCTATCTAAAGTATGCACAAATGGTCGAGGATGATCTTAAGTAAACTACTATTTTTTATCCAAATACATACAATACTGTATGGTATGTTAAACCTAGAGATTTATGAAAAATATACCCATTGAAAAAGAATGGAAACGGATTCGGGAGCACTTTCGCCGGAGTCGACAAGCCAATTCTCATTTTGTTATTAGTCTGGTTGACGATGAAGGATACCCGCGGACGATGCCAATTGGGTCAGTAATGCTAAATCGAGAGCCTGGCGGGTATTTCTTTGAAAAATTCACCAGCACCTTTTCCCGCTACGGTACCCCAGGGCAGAAGATCTGTATGCTAGCGGTGAACACAGGGCGGTGGTTTTGGATAAAATCCATCTTCAAAGGCCGCTTTGAACGCCCACCTGCCATTCGTCTTTATGGGCGCTTGGGAGAACTTCGAGAGGGCACGCCGGAGGAAAAGGCACGTTTCCAGCGCATGGTGAAGCCGGTACGAGGTACCAAGGGGCACCGCTTGATGTGGGAGGATATGAGCCGGGTGCGAGAATTAATCTTTGACCGGGCGGAGGGCGCTAATCTAGGTAAGATGACGGAAGCACTTTGGAAGGAGTTTGGTGCAAAAACGACCGAAAGAGTACTGCTGTAAGTTGGCGATCTACCAACTTACTCACCTTTGTCTAAAGATGGTGAGCTTAATTGCATGCGTCTAAAGGATTACTTTCATGGGGCGGACCTTTGCGGCCTAATGTACCCGATTCATTAGGCCTCATTTCTTTTGTTACAGAAGCATAGTGAAACTGCCGGGGAAAAGCTATCTTTAGTAGACAATTGAATCGTATTGAGGTTCTTGAATTCAGGATACTCAGGCCTAAAGAATGAGATCCCACTTCAGTAGCCATTTCTCTTAAAGAGAAGGTGGAAACAGAGCGGGCTTATTAATATTATGATAAAGCATCAAGACCAAATTTTGCTGAAGGGCACGCCCGTTTTTACCATTATCCACTTGGAAACCCCTTTGCAGCAGGCACTTCATTTACCTTCCGATGCCTGTTATCTCTACATTGAAAAGGGCAGTGGGCAGCGACTTGCCAAAGCCGGAAACATTCTTGCGGAAGCAGGGACTGTGATTTTGTCTACTTGTGGATTGACGGTGGGTAAAATGATCTCAGAACAACCTCAGGGAGTGATGGATTCAATTATAGTCCATCTCAACAGAACTTTGTTGCAGCAAATTTTTGCAGATGATAAACCCACACTTTGGGAAGAGTTACGTACACCGCTTAGTCGATACGTGGTACAGACCGCAGCCAATGAACTAGTCAATTTCTACTTTGAGGGTATCGGCCGCCTCTTTCAAAACAAAGCTGCCATTAGCGATACGATATTGAAGATAAAACTAAAGGAAATCGTGCTCCTGCTTTTACAAACTGATAATTCAGAACCCATTCGCCAAATTATAAAGAGCTTGTTCTCCGAGCGGACTTTTACGTTTAAGGAATTAGTGGATGCTCATATCCTTAGTGCCGCGTCGATCGAAAACCTTGCCCAATTGACCAACTGTAGCCTTTCCACTTTTAAGCGCAAGTTCAAAGAGATTTATGACACCTCACCTGGTAAGTACATCTTGGAAAAACGACTGGAAAGAGTAGCGGAATCCTTGCGAATTTCCGATGATGCCATCAGTCACATCGGCTATGACTTGGGTTTTGAAAGTCCAGAACATTTATCTCGTGCATTTAAGAAAAAGTACGGCTTTTCTCCCTCCTCCTACCGCTTGAGCTTCTCAGTCAAGTAATTAAGCCATTTGATCAAGAGGATAGGTCCATTTCACGCCAACTTTGTAGTGATAATACAATTGATCACCAAAGATTTGGAACCATGGACACTTTACATCCAAAATTGAAACTATCAGCCTTATGGCTTTTCATTCTACTGAATGTTGTCTTTCGGGATATTCATCAATTCACGATGAAATCTCACCTCGAAATGTTGCTGACTGGCTATTACAATGGCATGGAAGTCACCGAAATACTAATGCTGGTCGGGGGCATTGTTCTTGAAATCCCCATCGCTATGGTCTTGTTTTCCCTCTTGCTCAAACGGAAGATTAACCGCCCTGTTAATCTCGTGGCGGTGATTATCACCGCAGGCTTGTTTTTGGTAGAGCCTCCCAGCGATTTAGATGATTGGTTTTTTAAAATCGTCGAGTTCATCGGTTTCATCGCGATACTATGGACGGCGAGAAGCTGGAAGGCCGATGAGGATTCCCCCATCTTGTTGCCCCGGTAGCACGGAGGCGTTTGAAGCCCATTTGATCACTACAAAAAAAGACTTATGACACAAGCAAAGTTATTGGCTGCGGGGCAAGACCGCAGAGTCGTGCTTTCCATTACCTGGATTTTTGTTCTGATGAACATGATTTATGCAGATATCCTGAATACGATGAAGCCAGGCTATTTGGCGGAGCTGGAATATGTCAGCACAGAGTTGTCTGGAGAATTGGTACTGTTGTTTGCCATACTGATGGAGATATCCATCATCATGATTCCCTTGTCTCGGTTTATGGGGCGCAAAGGAAATCGGATGATCCATCTAGTCGCTGTCCCCCTATGTATCCTGTGGGTAGTGGTGCCTTCGGTTTTATCAGCAGGAACTCCACTGTCCTACATTTTCTTTGCCACGGTAGAAGTGCTGGCTATGCTGTTTGCACTGTACTGTGCCTGGACTTGGCCGGTGGAAGAGGTGGAGCCAGGTCTTTAATCTCAGGTAGAAGCAATTTTGATTTATAAAAGAGATGTTTTGAGTATGAAAGCTTTCGTTTATCGGAAATACGGTCATCCAAAAGAAGTACTGAAAATGGAAGAGTGGCCAAAACCCACTCCAAAGGGAAATGAAGTACTAATAAAGGCAAATGCCTGGTCGCTGAATCCCTCAGAGTGGCATCGAATCAAGGCGAGCATTTGGATGCTTCGCTTGTCCAACGGCTTGCGGGCTCCAAAGGATCCTATTCTAGGTGCGGATATCGCAGGCGTTGTGGTAGAGGTAGGAAGAGAGGTGCGTTCCTTTCAAGTCGGAGATCGGGTGGTAGGTAGAAACTATCTTGGTGGGCTAGCAGAATATGCTTGCTTAGAGGAAGATAAAACAGCGCGCATTCCAGCGGAAATTTCTTTTGAACAAGCAGCTGCTATTCCGCTAGCCTCTATCACTGCGCTCATTGCTTTGCGAGACAAGGGGGTGATTCGAGCCGGACAAAGCGTTTTGATCAATGGGGCTTCGGGGGGGATCGGAACTTTTGCCGTGCAGTTAGCCCGGTATTTTGGGGCAAGTGTTACCGCTGTGTGTAGTGGGAAAAATGGTCAGCTGGTGCGATCTCTGGGAGCTCAGGAAGTGATCAATTACCAAGAGGAAGACTTCACCCAGAAGGGGCCTTTTGACCTGCTCGTGGATCTAATTGGCAATCGTTCGATACAGGAACTCCAGGGAGCGCTAAGCCCTAATGGGAGGTGCGTAATGGTGGGATATTCCAATTTCAAAAACCTTCTAGGTTTCGTATTCAAGGGGGCTTGGCTCTCGAAAACTACGGGTAAACAATTCGTAACCATGGATGCCCAGATTCAAACCGCAGATGTAGAATTGGTGTTGAGGCTAGTCCAGGATAAAAAGCTTCAAGTCGTTATAGATCGGGTGTATGACTTTGAGGAGATCCCCGAAGCCTTCGCCTACCTAGGCACAAGAAGAGTCAAAGGAAAGATCGTAATTCAGATAGCTTCTTAGTACTTCGAGAAGGATTTGAAATTGGGAGGTATCGCATTTGGGTGGCGTGATAAGAGACATGGCTGCTATATTAGAATAGTTTGTTAACTTGATGGCAAAATATTCAGCTTCTACATTGTCTTATTCCTATGAAAACCTTCACCAACCAAGATGTTGAAAATTACTATGACCATACCGAGCCGCATTATCGCATGTGGTGGAAACTCGACGCAAGCATGGGCTTGCATTACGGAGTATGGGATAAGG
>JAHQWA010000248.1 GCA_019634045.1 Saprospiraceae bacterium | reverse complement strand
GCGGGTCCATGCGCTGGATCGTTTTTTCCGCATTG
The DNA here is from genome assembly GCA_019634045.1 of Saprospiraceae bacterium. Lineage (GTDB taxonomy): Bacteria > Bacteroidota > Bacteroidia > Chitinophagales > Saprospiraceae > DT-111. The sequence continues at coordinate 8,327 of JAHQWA010000248.1, read as the reverse complement.
AGCAGAAGTTCAATGGCTCTCGAATAATTCTTATAATGCAGGTTCATAAAACCTTCTCGACAAGTCATATAAGCACTCAATCGCTGATCAGGAAAATTCTTGAGCAGTTTAGCGGCCTTGTCCAGTTTTTCTGCGGCCTCTTCCAAACGCTCTAGGTTCATGAGCGTACCTGCATAATCGATAAAGGTCTCCGCCAGCTGCTTGACCGTTCCTCTTTCTTCAAGGATATCAATGGCGGCCAGGAAGTGCTGTTCGGCGGCATCAAAGTGATACAGCTGGTTATCTAAATTGGCTCTATTGAGCTCATAGTTCAACTTGAAATCAGGGTAATCGTGGGTTTGGAAAATAACGGCTTGTTCTTCTAGGAGTTCTGTGGCACGCTTAATATTGGTAAAAGCGTAGCAATCCGTCATTTTATCAATGAGGAGGAGGCGCTGCATGGGGTCCTTCTGCTGGCTCAGTTTCAGCTCGTACTGCTGATTGATCACCACGTTGGGTAGTGTCGTTATCATAATTTCCAGGTTAAACTTTATCCTAGCGTAAAAATCCCCCCTTCAAAATTAACTAGACTTGTCCTACCAAAAAAGACAAGCTAAATGTTTGTACGGCAGAGAAAAACTTTGGTTTCCCTGGTCCTTAGTAGTTTCCTTGAATAAATATGATAATCGGTTTGTAGGACAATCGCCACTATTCCTGATGATCTTGTGTAGTCTAGGATTGATCATCGATTTTAGCAAAGAAGATACAGGGCTTAAACCTGCCACTGCCTAGCTTCAATAATGCGCTTTAGTGGGTTTTGCCTAAGATAGTGGAGTTTTGATTATTTGACAACTCCCAGATTAGGGAGTTAGGATTATAAGTAGAAAAATGCTCTATAATTGTTAGTACTGTTTATTGCGGAACAATGCCTCCACAACCATTATTCCATTTGTTTTTCTTCTTGTCGTTTTTCCCTCCGACAATCTTTTTCATGTCCTTTTTCTGCAAGGTTTTAAGGTCCTTTTTGAGATCGTCCAGACTTTTTTTCGGTTTTCCCATAGCATCTAATTTAGTATATCGCGGGATGAAATAGTATTATACTTGCGACTCACTTCATTGAAGTAAAAGTACAAAATTATTTAAAAGCACAAAAGAATGTAATAGCAAATGAAGGATTATTGCTAAGTACAGGTTCAGACCGAACCCTAGCATGACGTGGAGAACACAACAGACTGATTATTAACTATATATCACAAATTATTATCAGTCAACTAATAACATATAATAAAACAATTAGTTCTGTTTCCACACCTCTTATTCCTCCGGTAAGACTAACACGACAACTAATAGTATAACATATGGTATCTAAAAATATGTACGCGCTAATCTCTAAAAGGTTGCCCTGATTTGTAATAAAAATTGAATAAAATTTTCCGCAAGTGTAATACTGGAAAAGCGCTACAGCCCTTGCTTCTGACGGTAGTCAAACAAGGGGAGATTAAACGCTTACAAGTTTAAAAGTCGCCGTTTTCCTTCAGTGCTATTCAATAAATATTACAAGCCTTCCTGGAGTCTTCTCATTTGCTCCATGAAAGCGGGACGTCTTCTTCGGCTAACTTCGATCTTGATGTCGTCATCCATGACTAAATATCCACCATCTCCTTTCACAAATTTCCGCATGAAATTGAGATTGATGACATGTCGCTTATGAACTCTGTAGAAATTAAAGGGCGCTAGCAGGTCTTCGTAAGATTTTATCGTCTTGGAGGCTGTGATTCGCTCTCCACTATTGAGATATATGTGTGTATAATTGTCTTCTGCTTCGAATCGTACAATATCCTTGATATTAACGAAATAGATGCCGTCAAGCGCAGAGATGCTCATTTTGGTAAACGCGTTCGGATTGCTGTAATGATGATTAAACAATTCGTAACGTTTATCCATTTCACTCTCCCGACGTGGCTTGATCCGGGTAACGGCTTCAACCAACAGATCTACGTCGATAGGCTTGATTATATAACCTATAGAACTGTATTCGCAAGCCTTAATGGCATAATCATGATAAGCGGTAACAAATATGACTTCGAATTTAATGGGTCGTAGTTGATTTAGTAATTTGAACACTAAACCATCTGGCAAGCTAATATCAAGAAATGCTACATCAGGCTTGACACCATTGTCATTTAGTAGTTTTTTGCCTTCTTCAATCGTTCGGGCTTCCCCGACGAGTTCAATGTTGTCACAATGTTTGGCTAAGAGGGTCTTTAAGTTGTTTAAACCATTCAACTCATCTTCAACAATAACGGCTTTTAGCACATCAATCGGTTTTACTTTCTAAATAATTTGTAAAAGTACCTATTAGAACGAAAATACTGAAAAAAAAATTGAACCGATGAGGATACGGTAGGCTCCCACTGAGATCGGTTATTTTGTGACCTATTTTATCCTAAGTAGTCTCTAAATAGCGGCATCACTTCAACAAAATAGTCCCTAAACAAATGAGGCTCGTTAGGCTTATTTCGTTGCCTGTTGGCCGAAAAAATGAAGTCTTTACTATCAAAACGCCTTATCATTAGGTGTACTCCCGCATACCCAAACATTGGTCGGAAGGAGATGAAAAGGTAATCCAAGCAGCCTTTTTCCCTTCTTTTTCTGACCGTCGAACGAGTTTGTCAAAGAAGGTTAATATTTTTGAGACATTCAGAAGCTAATCCATCATGAGTAAACCGATACAGCGCAACAAGACCAAGGAGAGCATACACGAAGTAATCTTTGAGGCAGATACGCCAATGGGGCGTACCTTTGATATTTCTTTACTAGTCGTCATATCGATCAGTGTAGTGATCGTAATGCTTGAATCAGTAGATTATATTCAAGTAAAATATGCGTCGCTATTTTTTGTACTAGAGTGGATTTTTACGATCATCTTCACCATCGAGTACGGTCTTCGTCTCTATTCAGTCTATCGCCCGATTAAGTACATGACCAGTTTCTTTGGAGTGATAGACCTATTGGCCATCTTACCGGCCTATCTCAGTCTATTTTTTGCAGGAACGCATTACTTCATCGTGATTCGAGCACTACGTCTCATTCGGATCTTCCGAATTTTTAAGCTTGGTCATTTTCTCAAGGAAGGAGCAATCATAACTAACGCCTTGCGGGCGAGCAGAGCCAAGATCTTTGTCTTTCTAATGTCCGTCACACTCCTCGTCATCATTATAGGTGCATTTATGTATGTTGTTGAAGGGGGAAACAATGATAGTTTCTCGAGTATTCCTCGAAGCATTTACTGGGCCATCGTTACCCTAACTACGGTTGGCTACGGAGACATTGTTCCCCGAACAGAGTTAGGCCAATTCTTCTCAGCGGTGGTAATGATTTTGGGTTATGCCATCATTGCTGTTCCTACCGGTATAGTATCTGCTGAAATGGTTAACGCTACTAGCGATATGAAAAACAATACGCAAGCTTGCCGGTATTGTGGCGGTGAGGGGCATGATGATGATGCCGTACACTGTAAGTACTGTGGAGAAATCCTCAATGAGGACGATTAGTAGCAAGGAAAGTAGTCTAGCGTCTTTTTGCTGGCTTGTGATAGCCGCGCTCCCCATAGGGCTCTAACTTTTCGATGTAAAAGGCTCCTAGTAAGTCTAGTTCTTCTGAATAATCCGCCGTATCTTCTCGATGAGGGATCTCTTCCAGGATTTCAAAGACAAAGTTCTCCTCTGTAAAGACCTTCCATTCTTTTTGCAGTACAGCATTTCGATGGCTGCCCATCTTGAGTTGAAAACGGTGTCGATTCCAGATAGCTTCTAGGTTTGCGCTACTTCCGATCAATAGTTTTCCATTGGAAACATTGCGGATTTGGAAGGCTCCCATTTTGAATTTCATTTCTTTATAAGCAGCCTTCATCGCTTTTCGATCCTTCATACAAAATTCGATCTAATTGTCCTGGAACTGAATTGATATGTCGACTGCAACAACCCCGGACCAGCAGCAAAAGTTCCTTTCCCTCCTATTCAATCCTCTATAGCTAAAACTTCCACACTCCAAGCCTCAGGCTTGCCGGCAAAAAGGGCTTTGGTATCCGCCCAAGTCCCCTTGAAAAGGTCAGAATACCGATAGGCATTCAATGCCGCTTCGTCCTCCCAATAACTGTACGTAAAGAAGATCTCAGGACGATTAATGTCTCTAAACAGCTCCAAGTGATGGCAACCTGGAAAATGACGGATATGCTGTTTCTTTTCGGTGAAGATGCCAATGAAGGTGTCGACCTTATCAGCTTGGAAGGTCATCTTAACGATGCGTTTTATCATGGACTAAGCTTCTTATTCTTCTGGTTTCGTACGAAAGTCAATTTGAACGGTATCCTCTACCTTCAGCCCAAACAGGCTACTAGCTTTGCCCATATTCACGGCTATCTCCAATAAATCAGCAGAATTAAATAGACAGAGTATTTCTCCCACCTCGACATCCTGATATTGTTGGGATAGGGCTGTAATCGGATCATGTCGCTTAAAAAACAAGCTAAATTCTCGCCCCTGCCCGACCTGCTCAAATACCGCCTTGCTGATATTTAGGATCACATTTTCAAACTGGTCCACATGAATGACAGATCCCCTAATTTGAGAGTGGCTTTGTACGGGAGTGAAGGTAATGCGCTGGACAAGGTCTTTGGTAGGCGAACCAATTTCCTGTATCGGCTTGCCAGCCGCCAAATGCCCAATGGCCGTGGCATAGACCTCGGCTAACGGAAAACGAGCCGCTGGTTTTTTATCTAGTTGATAGATGGATTTCGGGTTGGTGCCAAAGATGAGCGAAAACACGCCATTATCCGGACCAATGAAAAAGTGATTTTCATGGGCAATGGCAACGAAACCTTTGTCTTTTTCTTCAGGATAGTCATTGACACTGATGAGATGAATAGTCCCCGCGGGGAAGCTTCGCCAGCAATTCTTAAAGATAAAGGCCGTCTGAACGATATCATAATTCGGAATATCGTGAGCAATATCCACCATTTGAATTTGCTCATTCTTACATAGTATAGCCCCCTTAATCATAGGGAGATAGTAGTCTTTCCAGCCGAAATCACTTGTCAGGGTAACGATAGGCATAGCTCATGGATCGCTGTTGTGCAGGCAAATATACAAGGATTTCCGCTTTTCTTATATGTCGGTGTGCCATCCTTATGCTGACTACTTTTCAGTGGGGCTCAGTTGGTGAGTCTCTCATCGAGTCGACGAAGAAGAGCTGTTAGCATTTAGGTATTTGTCTTCTTTGTGCACAAAAGCTGTATGAATTATAGCTATCTTTGGTAGGTGGGAACGAAAGCGTCGTTCTCGGTGTTTTAATGTTGCTCCTATAATTTTTGTGGGAGAAGGGTTTTAATTTATATTTAACTTGATAATAGAGCTTCTCAAAAGAAGTTCAACTATATTTGGTCAATTAGTGGGCTAAAAGGGAGGGATATACTTCCGATAGACCACGTCTAGGTGGCATCACCTAGATTTATTTTTTCATCTAATCGAATCTAAGTATTGAGCGAGATCATTTTAAGTGTAGAGGGAATAGATCCGTTACAACTATACGGAGAGAATAATACCAAACTAAATCTTTTGCGCGAGGCTTTTCCTGAAGTCACCATCACTTCTCGCGGTAGTAATTTAAAACTTAAGGGCGAAAAGAAATTCACTCAAAAGGCTAAGTCCAAGTTTGAGTTGATGGTCCGCTTACTGCGCGAGCACAAAGAGTTGCCTACTCAGATGGTACAGGACCTGCTCAGTGGTAGCAATCCATTTGAGCATCAGATTAGTAATGGCAAAGCCAAAACTATCGTACATGGTAGAGATGGAAAGGCGATCAAGGCTAAAACGGTCAACCAAAAGAAACTAGTTGACGCTGCAGAAAGCCACGATATTGTTTTTGCCATTGGGCCAGCCGGTACGGGTAAAACGTATACTGCTGTAGCCATGGCGGTTCGCGCTTTGAAAAATAGACAAGTCAAAAAGATCATCCTAACGCGTCCAGCTGTAGAAGCAGGTGAAAGTTTAGGCTTCTTGCCAGGTGACCTGAAAGATAAGGTGGACCCTTATCTACGTCCCTTATATGATGCCTTGGACGATATGATTCCTGCAGAAAAGCTGGCTCAGTTCATGGCCAATCGCACCATAGAGATTGCCCCCTTAGCTTTTATGCGCGGGCGAACCCTCGATAATGCTTTTATTATCCTGGACGAGGCACAGAACTGTTCTACGCTGCAATTGAAGATGTTCTTAACACGTTTAGGGCCAACGGCGCAGTGTATCATTACAGGCGACCTCTCTCAGGTTGACCTACCCTATCACCAAAAATCTGGTTTGCGGAGAGCTATAGATCTGCTCGCTGGGTTAAGTGGGATTACCGCAGTCAATCTAACGGCAGACGATGTGGTGCGTCACCGTTTGGTGAAAGCCATCATCCAAGCCTACGAACGATCGGACGAGGATAGAAGAAACCGAAGAAGTGAATCCGGAGAGAGAAGGATGAATGGAAAGCATCGCGCTTCCAACGAACCCTTAGAGAATACTTCCGCAAAGGAAGAAGAAGAATAGACTAGAAAAGCCCAGTTACCCTGGTAACTGGGCTTTTCTAATCTCGAAGCATTCCATGACTAAAGCTTCGCTGCAAACAGCCTTACCCTAACGATTAGTTTATTTTGACGCTCTGGCAATTTTTGTTCTATATTTGCCTTCCACCAGATAAAACCTACCTTTTATACTGATCAGAATGGTTTGAAAAACGCGATCCATTTTGCCTCAAGTACACTTTTTTGAACATAAGCACCAACATGACGACCTATCAATTGCACAAACCAGATCGTAAGATCCAAGGTCAATTGAGATTGACCGGCTCCAAGAGTATCAGCAATCGAGCTTTGATCATCCGCGCCCTTAGCGGCAAGGACTTCCCTATTGAACACTTGGCCAAAGCCAATGACACTGATCTAATGATGGAACTCCTGGCGAGTGAGGAGGAAGTCCGTGATGCGGGTCCGGCAGGGACGACCTTTCGCTTTCTTACCGCTTATCTGGCCATGCAAGCTGGCAGCCAGGTGCTAACCGGCACAGAGCGGATGAAGCAACGCCCAATTGGTGTACTGGTTGAAGCTTTAAAGCAATTGGGGGCTAATATTGAATATTTGGGAAAAGAGGGGTACCCTCCCCTGCGCATTGGCGAACCCCAAGAGCTGGGAAAAACGAATGAATTGAGCATCAGCGCTGGCACCAGTAGTCAATTCATCTCGGCCCTATTAATGATCGCTCCCGTACTTCCCAATGGTCTAAAATTGAACTTGCAAGGTAAGATCGTATCCCGGTCCTACATTGAGATGACCCTAGGATTGATGAAGCAGTTTGGTGTGGATCACGACTGGCAAGAACAGACCATTACGATTGCTCCCCAAACGTACAGTTCCGCTCCCTTTGTTGTAGAAGCAGATTGGTCCGCAGCCTCCTATCATTATGCCTTAGCTGCCTTTGCAGATGAACTAGATTTACAATTGGATGGACTCTTCCCCAATAGTTTTCAGGGAGATGCAGCGCTAGTTGAGATCATGGACCAATTCGGTGTGCATACCGCATTTAACGAAACAGGAGCCCGACTGACCAAAAATGGGAAGGCCTTACCTCCCATGTTTGAATGGGATTTCATCTTGTGCCCTGACATCGCTCAAACCATGGCTGTCATTTGTGCTGGCCTCGGCGTACAGGGCTTATTTACTGGTCTCGAAACACTAAGTATTAAAGAGACGGATCGCATCAAAGCTTTGCAAAATGAATTGGGAAAAGTGAAAGCGTTTCTTTCCAAACTCCCGCCACGTTTTTCACCAAAATCCACCAAAGATTTTTTTACCGTCGAGGGCAAGGCTGATCTCAGCACCGCACCTACCTTTGCCACCTACGAAGATCATCGCATGGCCATGGCCTTTGCGCCCCTCGCTATGCTAGGGAAGATTCAGATTGAAGAACCGATGGTCGTGATCAAATCCTACCCCGCCTTTTATGAGGATTTGGAGCTACTGGGTTTTGTGGTGGAGAAGTGATAGGGTACAGAAGATAGATTACAGAAGGCAGATTACAGAAGTAAGAGGAGAGAAAACAGGGGCAGGGGTATGACTGAGGGGGGTTGGTGGTCCATGGTTTTTTTTTAGGACATAGCTGATGGGGTTTGGTGGTCGATGGTTTTTTCTAGGACATGCCTGAGGAGGGTGAGTGGTTAGTGGTTGGTGGTCGATGGTCGATGGCTTTTTTCTAGGACATAGCTGATGGGGGTTGGTGGTCGATGGTCCATGGTCGATAGTTTTTTTTAGG
>JAHQWA010000247.1 GCA_019634045.1 Saprospiraceae bacterium | reverse complement strand
ACATGACGTTTGAATTTAAGCTTTGAGTAAATTTGTTTGAGAATGTAAGACCGTGTTTTGAATAGGCTTCTTTGTAATTGCACTACAAAGTAAAGGGGAAAACGAGCGGGAGGCGCTGGATTTTCTGTTTTCAGGCGGGATCAACCAATTTTTGGTGAGATATTAGCAGTTTTTGGTTTTGCCAATACACACGCACACAAACTTCTAATTATCAGCCATTTACAAGTCATTCTAAAAATAAAAAAGCATCAAAAGAACCGAAGCAAGAAGGAATACTACCGAAAAAAGACGATATTCTACCAAAATCCGAAGAGGAGAGCTTGTACGGAAATGTGGCATGGATAGACTTCCGAAGTCTATCCAAAGAAAACACTTTAACCAACATCAATAAAAGCTTAATCATGACACCAGACCAACTCTTCCAAGTCGCGAACACCATCGTCCTCCCCGCCTGGCTACTCCTCATCCTAGCCCCTACCTGGAAATGGACGGGCCGAATCGTAGTAGGAATAGTGGTGACTATTCTTTCCGTACTCTACGTAATTATGTTAGCCGAAGGAATTGAATCTTTGGACTTCAGCAGTTTCGGAAGCTTGGAGGGCGTGATGCAGCTGTTCACGGAGCCCTCCGCCGTCGCCATGGGCTGGATCCACTACCTCGCTTTCGATCTGATGGTCGGTTGGTTTATCGTGAATGATGCGCATAAGCATGGAATTAATCGCTACCTGACGATTCCTTGTCTATTGCTTAGCTTCATGCTGGGGCCTACAGGACTCTTGTTGTATTTGTTGCTCCGGTTAATGCTCCGAAAGCAATATTTTTCAGATCAGGTAGAAAAAAACTGACCCGATGCCAAGTGTTGCCTATCGGTCCTCCTCCAATACTTGATCTTTTGCGTCAGTTAATTTTCTTTTATAAGCTAAATTTCTAATGATGAAGCGTATCACTTTCGCTGACATTTGTCTGTGGCTCACTGGCGCCTTTATCTTTCTTCTCCCAATATCTCAACTTGCGCAAAAGCCCGAACTGGTAGTACCCATTCGCCACAACTGGGGAATCCTGGAAATCACCTTCTCGCCCGATGGGAAGTATATCCTGACCGGAAGCATTGATCAGACGGCCAGGCTGTGGGATCGCCAAGGTTATGAGTTACAAACCTTTAAGACAAACTACCGGATCTATTCAATAGCCTTTTCACCGGATAGCAAAACAATAGTGACGGCCGGGATGGGAAATCAGTTGACTTGGTGGAGTTTGGAAGGCGATTCGCTACAATACAAAAATCTTTCCATGGAAGTAATGGGAGGAGGACGCTATATTACGATGCTTCATTTTTCACCTAATGGAGATTACTTGTTAGTAGCAACCGGAGTTAACCTTATTGTACTAGATAGAAAGGGCGAAATAGTCAGTAAGATACAAGATAGTCATCATGGCCGTCGCCAGTTTACCTATCCTAGATTCTTAAATAATGGCAAGGAAGTATTCTGGAATGCTGGGCGAAACGCCGGGCTCTGGGATCCTTTTTCAAGTGAGAACCCTCCAGATGCAGCCATTCGTGATCTAACACCTAAGGATCAGCAAGGAACCGCCGTGTATCGTAATAACCGAGCTGGACTAGCTAGCGATGACAAGACAATCGTTAGCCTTTCTGATAACAGAACTTCTATTAGCTGGTGGAATCTAGACGGAGACTTGATTCGAAAACAGGAATCAAAATGGGGAAGATTGCAAAATCTTGACTTTTCAAATGATGGTCAGAAGATCTTATCTAGTACCATGATTCCTGGGGGGATACAAATATGGGACTACAAGGGAGAACTGATCAGTGCTTTTCCCGTTCTGGGCGGAGTAGAGTCGGCCGATTTTAGCCCGGATGGAGAGCAGGTGATCACTGGTAATCGATCAGGAAGGATTGATATTTGGGATCTACAAGGAAGGAAGGTTCGATCTATGCAAAATCGTGCTAAGAAAATTGAATCGGCTTCCTTTTCTCCGGATGGAAGATATTTGGTGACAACAGCCCAGGCTAGCGCCCTACTTTGGGACCTGAAGCTTGGATACTGCATGCCAATCTCCACTGAGATTAATGTCCTGGATTCCGTGTTCTTTGCTAACGATGGTAAATCCTTAATCGTTTCGGGAACTCAGATGACTTCGGATGAGCAATATGAGTTGCGAGAGAAAATTGAGCAAAGTCATCCTAATCTGCATCCTCTCTGGCAATGGAGAAAGGTGGATTATCCTACCGGAACCTCTTTTGATCCGCTACTCAAGGAATACTTGGCCATCCCAGAAGTCCGCAGACAAGATAGCCCGACCTTGGATGCTTTTATGAATACCCATAAGCAGCTTATAGATCGTCTCGATCGATCACGAAAAGCCTTGCAGGATAGCCTTTTTGTTGCAGCCCGTCCCATCACTAGGGTAAGCTGGGACTTGTTGGGGAACAGAATGGATCAATTGCCTGAAGATTTGTCTAGTATCAATCAAAGTTCATATAGTGATATCCATTTGCGTTTTGATCCAGTCGGAACAGCAAAACTATATAGAAAAGATGAGCATATAGCTACCTTAATCACTGTTGATAGTGCAGATTGGATCGTTACGACTCCTTCTGGTTTATTCGATGCTTCACCTGGAGCGATGGGACTACTCTACTATCGCTTGCTTTATGATGGTGAATATGAAGTTATTGAGTTAGATCAGCTGAAGGCCCGTTATTATGAGCCGGGTATATTGCAAAAGCTGTTAGGCTATGCTGAGGAAGCCATCCGCTCTGTTGATAAATTTAGAGAAGTGAAACTCTACCCTAAAGTATACGCGGAAATTGATAAAGAAGCCGGAACATTGAATGTGAAATTAACAGAACGCAATGGCGGGATAGGGAAAGTCAGTATATTCATTAATGGCAAGGAAATAGTAGAAGAAGCGAACCCGCCTTCGAGAGGGGAGAAGCCCACTAGACAATCAGAGTTTAGCATTGACCTAAAGAGATATGACAAGTACCTCTTTCAGGACGCAGATAGCACGAACACTCTAACAGTAAGAGCCTATAACGCTGAGGGTTGGCTGAAAAGTGAGGCTTTTGATCTACCTTATATTTGGAGTGGCCAACTAGGTGAGGAAACTCCGGGAAAGCCTAAAGAGAAGCGAACAAAGCGCCTACGCCATCCAAAGTTCTATGTGCTAAGCATTGGTACTTCCAACTATTCTGGAGAGGAACTTGACTTGAAATACGGCGATCAAGATGCGATGATGATGGCAAGAGCAATGCAGTCAGTTGGTGCCAATCAATTTATAAATGGTGACAGTCTGGAGGTCTACTGCCTGACCAGTACAGCTGCAAATGCAAAGCAGTTTTTGGACTCCAGTATTGAATGGCATTTAGCGGATAAAGACACTATTGCCAGCATCTTCAGGGCGATCGAGAAGAAAGCCAAAGCAGAGGACATTATCCTGGTTTATTTATCTGGACATGGGATCAGTCATGGAGATGAGAATCAAAAGCAGTTTCATTACCTAACCATGAACGTAGCCACCGAAGCTTCCATCAGCGATCCGGAAACCCGACGAAACTACACGATAGCCAGCGACACATTGACAAAGTGGATCAATAAGATCCCTGCCCAAAAGCAGGTCCTGATCATCGACGCCTGTAATTCTGGTCGCCTAATTGAGGATATGAGCCTGGCCACAAGATCAATGAATTCTGAGCAAATCCGGGCGCTGGACCGAATGAAGGATCGAACGGGCATGTTTATCCTTTCTGGCAGTGCCTCCGATAAAGTAAGCTACGAAGCCAGTCAGTTTGGACAAGGCTTGCTCACCTATTCCATCCTGCAAGGTCTACTGACAGCTACCCGGCAAAGGGGAGGCACCCAATATGTCGATGTCATGACTTTGTTTCAACATGCGGTTGACCAGGTCCCTGACTTAGCCAAAAGTATTAAGGGTATTCAAAGGCCTGTCCTTGGGTTTCCATCGAAGGCCGCCAGTTTTGACATTGGCATAGTGGATAAGAACACCGAGATTCCGATCGGCAAGAAGAAGCCATTATTAAGCCGCCCAAGTTTTTTAAATTCTGAAGGGTTTCTTGATCAAGATCTAACGGACCTAGTAGTTCAAGCGCTAATCCAGGAAACAGAAAAGGGCAAGGATGCAGAATTCATCTTCGTTGACGTTAATAGATACCCAAGTATGTATACCTTGAGTGGCTTCTATGAACAAAACGGGGATAAGATTGAATTCATCAAACTAGGTCTTTCGGGCCCTAATAACAAGAAGATATCTTTAGAGATTCCTCCGACTACTGATCGAAAAGAACTATTACAGTCTATTATCGATGAATTGCGGTATGAATTACCAGAAAAATAAGGATCGAATCGAGTTGCACGAACTACGATCCCAGCTTCGGCTTGTAATTGAAAAGTCTAAATTCCAGATATGCGAATTGTCGTACTCCACATATTCTTGCTATTGACGGCCAATTCCTGGTCCCAAAAACTCGAATTGGCACTACCGCTTGGCCAATTCGATGCAATCGTTAACGTCAATTTTTCGGCAGATGGGCAAACGATACTGACCGGTAGTGCAGATGGTACCGCTAAACTCTGGGATCTCGAGGGCTATGCGTTGAAGACCTTCGGCGGGGAAGAAGAAAATGCCATCTGGACAGGACTTGCCCCCTCGGGAAAAGGCGTTTTAATGCGAAGTGGTGATGCCACCATGCGGCTACGCGCCTACGACGGCAGTCTTTTACACGCCTTTAATACCGGAACCCCGAACGCGGAGGTGCGCCTGGCTCCAGATTGTACTTGTGAAGAGCCCCTCTTCTCCGCCCCTCACCTCATATCCATTAAATCTGAAATTGCGGTCTATGCCCATAATGTTGAAACGGGAGAGGATAAGGAAGGAGCGATATTATCCCCAATCCTCATTGCTGTTACCCCCTTTTGTTCAGAAAGCAAAAATGGAAAACCCAGCCGACAATTAATTCTTTGTCACGAGCCGGAAGAATGGGCCAGTGTTCAACTGTTAGATACCCAAGGAGAAGTCGTGGATTCTATACCGATTAGCGAACCCTCCTACGTAGGCTTTTCCGCTAACAGCAATCGCATACTGTTTGGTAGTCAATATGCGGATATCCCTGTGTCCCTGTGGGATCGATCTACCCGTACCAAGACTCCATTACCAGATGCAGCGCTCCCCTTTTGGGGACGTGGTTTTATCGACCCATTTTCCCCCGATGGGCAGCATTTTATCACCTACAATCAGGAACATGAGGCCGTGATGTGGGACTTAAAAGGCAAAGCTGTTCTATCTTTTGGCAAGGCTTCTCTGGGTATGTCTGCAGTTAGATTTTCTCCCGATGGTCAATACATATTGATGGGTTTTGAAAATGGAACTGCCAAGCTTTTTGATAGGAAAGGCAAGGTAGTAACTCATTATCGGAATCCAGCTAATACGGCGCAGGCCATAGCAGCGCTAAGGGTTTGTAATGCCGATTCTCTCGAATCTCTGCCGCATCGAATTGCCATCAAAGATGATGCAGGTCTGATTAACACCTGGGATTTTCAGTTGGAAAAAGTTGGCACAGTAAGCACATCCACTGATTGCTATGATTGGCAGGAGCAGCTAAGGCTAACTAAGCAGGCACAACCTCAATCGTCATTTGTCTTTGAGGGAACAGGGCAGGGTAAGGTCGTTTGCAAAGACACGCTATCGGGTCAAGAAATTGCCACCTTAGTCGTAGTAGATAGTACCGATTGGGTGGTCACCACTCCCGGTGGATTATTCGATGCATCCCCCGGGGCCATGCGTCAGCTTCACTATGTTGTTTTTTATGACGATGTCTATGAAGTCATAGAACTGGAACAGCTCAAAACGCGCTACTACGAACCTGGCTTGCTGCAAAAGCTGATGGGTTTTTCTGAGGATCGAATCCGCCCTATTGCCGATTTTGACACTGTCAAACTTTATCCAAAAATTATTGATCCTAAAATCAATAAGGACCAACTTACCTTAAAACTAAAAGAGCGAAATGGCGGGATAGGTAAGGTAAGTATATTTATCAATGGCAAAGAAGTAGAATCCGAGGCCAATCTACTGCCAAGGAGTTTTGAAGGACCTCGATATGATAGTACGCTGACTTTCGACCTGATGCCCTTTCAAAATTATTTGCTCAGAGATAGCAGCAATACCATTAGTATTCGAGTCTATAATGAGGAAGGCTGGCTAAAGAGCCGTGCTTTAAATCTAGCCTACCAAGCGCGCGCACCTGCTGCCAAGGGAACAGGGAGCACTGAATCGGAACCCCGCGCCAGGCAGCGTCTAAGGCCCAAGCTATATGTAGTTTGCATCGGCACCTCAGAATATGCCGGGGATAAGCTGGATCTTTCCTACGCTGACCAAGACGCTATCATGATGGCACAAGCCCTCCAGCTAGCTGGACAAGCCTTGCACCGCGACAGCGTAGAAGTGCATTGCCTTTCCACCTCTCCCCGTCCGATGGATCCAGCCTTAACAAGCTCGGCTATCTATTGGCACGATGCCAAAAAGACCCAAGTAGAAGGCATATTTCAGGCTATTCGACAGGCCGCTAAAGCTGAAGATGTAGTCGTGGTATATCTATCCGGTCATGGCGTGACCCGAGGCGGTAAAGATGAAACGGAGTTCTATTATTTGACGCAAGGCGTTGCTAGCGAAGATGACCTGAGTGACCCCGCTACTCTTTCTGCCTATACCATCTCGTCTAACGAACTCACGCAATGGATCAATAGAATTCCGGCGCTAAAGCAGGTACTTATTATTGATGCTTGCAATTCCGGCACTGTTGTCGACAACCTCATGGGGGGCACCAAAGCGCTAAACTCCAACCAGATCCGCGCCTTGGATCGCATGAAAGACCGTACGGGACTCTTTATCCTTTCAGGTAGTGCTTCCAATAAAGTGAGCTACGAAGCGAGTGAGTTTGGTCAGGGCTTACTAACCTACGCCCTGCTGGAAGGCATGCGGGGAAGAAACAAGGAAGACCTTGATGTCATGGAGCTCTTCCAGTATGCCAGGGATAAGGTGCCAGAATTAGCCAAAAGCGTCAACGGTATCCAAACGCCCATGTTAGGCTTCCCTCGACAAGGGGCTAGCTTCCCCATTGGTCTCCTCCCGGATTCCGTCAAAGCTAAAATTCCGGTTGGCAACAAGAAGCCTATCATGATCCGCAACATCTTTTTGAATGAAAGTACTTTCACAGACGATCTCCAGATTGCTAAAAAACTAGAAAAGATCTTTGTCAAAGAATCCCAGAAAGGAGCTGATGCTACCATGATCTACGTTGATGTATCTTCCTATCCCGATGCCTACTCCTTGACGGGTTTGTATGACATCACACAAGAGAAGAAAATCACCATTAAGCTAAAACTCCTAAAAAGCGGCCAGCCCATCGCTGATCTCAATATCCCTCCAGCTAGTTCCGTAGAAGAGTTGGTAGAACTGATTGAGAGTGAACTTGCCTTTGAAATTGAATAGAGGGGCACAAGTCCATATCCGCTTAATAAAAAGCAACATATGTTGTAAATTGTGGGTTCCGTCACCGCCGGGCCGGTTCCCTAATCTTCATTAGCACACAACACAATTCGCAGATGAACAGACTACTTTTACTACTCTTTCTACTTTCCCCTAGCATCGCTTTTACCCAAAGTCCAAGACTCGTCGTCCCAGTCGGTCATGTCAACCCAATCTCCGTGGTATCCATCTCCCCCAATGGGAAATACATTCTTTCCGGAGATAACAATGGGGTAATCAATCTATGGCTGACAGAAACGGGTGACAATATTTTTACTCAGCAATACAGCGGGTTAGATGACTTGCACTTCACTTCCGACTCCCGAAAGTTCATGGCAACCAGTTTTGGCCCCATCACGAGCTGGGATCTCTTCTCTCAGGATACCGTTTATCGCATTAAGCCTAGTGGATACGGTTCGTTCCGAGGAGCCCAACTATCCGGTGATGAAAGGGACTTATTTATCGTTAGTGGTGATACCCTGCAGCAATGGTCTTTGGCTACCAAAAGACTTACCCAATCCTTTCCTTTACCTAGTGACATTGATGGTATCTTTCATGCTGAACAAAATCTTTTGCTCACTAAAAGTAGCTACGGGGCATCAGAGCCAGGCATCTTCGTTTTGGATTGCAAGACGGGGAAAACACTAGAAAAGATCCCTTTACCAGAAAGTGAGGCCTCCGAATACAGTCCAAAAGCCTTTTCTCCCGATGGGCAACAAGTTTTGATTCAAAAAGGTAGTAGCTCCACCGCACAATTACTGCTTTGGTCTCGTAAGCAAAAGAACTTTATCGACACGCTGCCGATTGAAGTACCTTTCAATCCATTTGATTCCAAAGAATTTCTTGCCTACGCTCCTTCAGGTAATCAGGTTTTGGTAGAAACGCCCGGTGATATGATACAGGAAAACAGTGGTGGAATCATCAGAATGACCAACTATGGATCGGGCACCATGGAATTGTGGGATCTGGATAAAAATGAGATTATCACCACCTTTACTGGTCCAAATTCAGGTGTGCTAGATGCGACTTTTTCAGCGGACGGAAAAAAACTCGTAGCGGGGAGTAGAGATGGTATGGTAAGAGTGTGGGACGTCGCCACCGGCAGCTTATTGAACGAGATTGGCAGAAATAGATTGAGATCGGTAAAGCAGAATGAGTTCTTTGTAGATGATCGGCAACTCCTGACCAAGGCGGACGACAATAAGGTACGCATCTGGGATTTGAATAGCGGGCGAATTCAGCGTTCATTCGATACACCCGCTACTTGGGGGTATAGTACCCATTACTCAAATGATAAATCTATATTCCTGAGTACAGCTGCGGATAGTATTTATATCTGGGATGCCAAATCACTTGACCTAAAAAGAGCCTTAGCCAATCTTCAAATCAATGAAGGGTCCTTAACTTTTTCCAATAATGGTCAAAAACTTGCAGGTATAAGCAGCAACAGTGAATTAATTATTTGGGAGCTCAATACCGGAAAAGTAAGCCTGAAGTTGGCAGGAAAAGAAGATCCCACTCCCTTTGATTGTCCATATGGGTGTACCTTGCTCTTCTCAAAGGCGGGAAATCAAATTTACCTGACCGACGGATCTGGAAAAACTCAAATTAGGGAAGTGAAAGATGGTAAGTTGGTCTCAACAATTCCTGCTAATCCCCCTAAGGCCAGTGGCCTACAGCCGATCCTTTCTTACACCATGCTAGATGAAAGCGATCGGTACTTCAGTCGATTCTATAGCATGTCAGAATCTCACTTTGGAGAAGCTTTTGCCTGCATTGAGAATTGGGATATAGAAAAAAATAAGCCCTTGACCGAAGCAGACACTTGCATTGGACGCATAGGATCTCCAAAGTTAGCTGTACTAGATGGACACGGTATAGTTACTAAATCGACTTCAGCAGGATACGCAGTTCCCTTGCATCAAAAGCAAGGAGCTTGGCTAAAGGAAACACATTATTTGAAAGGCCACAGAGCAAATCTAAATACGCTAACAAGCGCTAAAAATGGACATCTACTGGCTAGTAGCAGCGACGATCGAATGACTAAGCTATGGGATATTAGCGAACAAAGCTCGACTTCAAAACCAGAAGTGATTGAGGCATTGGCAACACTTTTTCACTTTGACTCTACGGATTGGGTGGTCACCTCTCCCAATGGTTTGTTCGATGCTTCACCAGCAGCCATGTTAGAGCTGCACTATGTAGTTCCCTATGGCCAGGAATGGGAAGTGATCGAACTGGAACAATTGAAAAGTAGATACTACGAACCGGGACTTTTACCCAAACTACTAGGTTACGCCAACGAGCGCATGAGACCGGTCGAAGCTTT
>JAHQWA010000246.1 GCA_019634045.1 Saprospiraceae bacterium | reverse complement strand
TTTTTCTTTTCCTGCTAACGCCAGGATTGGCAAGGCTATCCATGGGTTTAATGAACGGCAAACCGGTGACCTATCTCGTAGTGACCTTGGTGGTACTCTTGATCTACTTTATAGCGTCTAGTCTGTGGTTCGATAAGACACTATTCCGACAAAGCATTCCCAATTTATTTAAGCGTGAGCTAGCTCAGCAAAAAGAACTGGCACAAACCCATTGGGACTACTTCCTACACGGAGAGCAAGCTTTAATGGTATCTATGATCCCTTTAGTGACCTATACCGATAGGAACGCTAACAAGACCAACATGCATAGTTGCGGAACAAGTTGCGGGAGTAGCTGCGGCGGCGGGTGTGGAGGTGGATGTGGTGGGGGATGCGGCGGATGTGGAGGTTAAAAACGCTCCTTTCAGCCCAATACAGGTAGTCAATAAGTAAGGATGTATAAAAAGTATTCGAAGGCTATCCCAGTGTTCTGGGATAGCTCTTTTGATGTGTATATTGCTGGTAATTAGTTCGCTACGTTAAGATTATCACAACACTCTTTTGTTCTCTTTTTAGTATCTTACGGCCCCATGATACCTCGGCTAACACGACTATTTTTCTGCTTAATTTGCTTGTTTTTTGCTAGCAATAGCTATGCTAAATATCACATTGAGGGCAAGATTAATTTGGGGGAGGAATGGCAGCCCAAGGTATTTATGGCGATGGTAGAAAAGCTTTCTGACTATTACCGGGCGAGCCCCGACTTAATCGTAGATATAGCGGTAGTCAATGAGGATGGTTCCTTTGTCTTGGAAGGTAAACAGCTCCCGGAGGAGAATCGCTTCTATCGGCTTTACCTGATGAAGGAGCAGAATACAGACTACGATGCTTGCCTATATGTGGGCGGAGATGACCACAATTTCATTCATCTTATCCTGAACAATCATTCGGAACTAGAGATTCTAGCCGATAGTAGTTACTACTCTCCCTTCGGCAACTACCAAGTCAAAGGCTCCACCGATAATCAACTGATGAGGGAATTGGCCAGGATGGTCTACCCTAGTTTTTACTTCTACCAGATTCGATTCCCGAGTGTGTTGAAGCTCACCGAGGAAAGGCTTTTCCACGACCTTAAATTATTCACAGATACATGTTCCAGCGACATGGCGGCCCTAGCAGCTATGGCTAATATCGATATGGAGGCTTACTATGAAGAGGACCCCACCTTTTTCAAGAATTTCGGCAATCGGCTAATGCAGTCCTTCCCCGGAGACATCTACACCGAAAATTTTCAGCGTAAGCTACAATACTTCGAGCCCCCGGTTATTGTAAAAACACCGGATTGGATGATTGCGGTAGTGGTACTACAGGGTCTACTCATTTGTCTACTGCTACTACGCTTATTACAACTCAAAAAATCACCGGAGTCCAAGCAGGAAGCCAACACTTCAGCTATTGCTCCTATCGAGAAGCTCACCGCTAAGGAACAAGAAATCCTAGACCTGATCCTAACGGGAAAGTCCAATAAAGAGATAGCAAGCAGCTTGTTTATCGAGGTTAGTACCGTAAAGACACATATCAATAAGATATATGGCAAACTCGAGGTGAAGTCTCGTAGGGAAGTCATGAATCTAAAGCAGCTTACTCCGGAATAAGCTTGTCTAATCTGCCCGCATCAGCAACTCCAGCAATACCGTATTAAACTGAGACGCAATAGCCCTCGCTTGTTCCAATGCATCTTTCTCTCCGCGTGCTTTCCGCCTACTCAGTGCTTTAATGAAATAGCTCCCTATAGTACTGCGTGCCCGCTCATAATTCAACTCGGGAATAGAAACGATCTGTAAACGCAAATCAGGGGCTTCAATATGCTTCAACAGATATGCTTTCAGGTCCTCCGCATATCTCCCAAAGTTTTCTAGCGCTACGTCCAACTGTGGTTGGCGTTCTAGCTCGCTAGACATCCTTGTTAACTCCTCAATTTGACGCTTGGGAATCTTCATAGCCTGCTCGTTTACAGCGAAGAGTGCTTCGCTATTGGTGGAGAAATTAGAAGTAAGCAGGTAACAATTCGATCAATTAACTACGATAGAAAATACGCAAAAGATTTCAGCTAGTCAAGAAATATCCGATTCCGCTCACGGTATCTATTCTATTTTCCCTTTTGCGTAAATACCCAGGCTTTTAAGTTAGGGTAGTATAGCGGCTAGTTGTCGTTTGAAGATAGGATTAAACAAAGCTCCACGGTGTCCTTCTCCTTGTAAGGTAATCAGTTGGCTTCCTTTTTGATTCAATTTTAGCAGGCTTTCGGAGGAGTCGTATGGGATAACCTGGTCTTCCGTACCGTGAAAAAGGGTAATGGGTTGTTCTATTTGATCGATCCAATCCTCGCTTTTCAATTGGTATTTCACCAAAAAGTTGGGGATGAAGGGGGCCCACCTATCTTTTAAATTCACCATACTGAGGTAGGGGGCAACTAGGACGAGTTGTTGTGGATTATTATGTGCAGTCAAGTAGGTTGCCATTCCGGTTCCTAATGAATAGCCCAAGACAATGATCTGCGTTTCCCTGTAGTGCTGTTTAAGGTAATCATAGACCTTTTGGATGTCGGCATGCATTTGGTCTTCGCTATAAATAGCGCCATCACTCTTGCCATAACCTCTGTAATCAGGCATGAAAATATCATAGCCATGCCCTTGCATCCCGCGAGTTTGTCGGAGGCAGCGACGATTGGAGCCTCGATTGCCATGCAAATAGAGGATCACACCTTTCGAACGGGCCTCTCTTATCCATAAAGCATTTAGGGACATTTCCCCTTCTACAGGAATTTCCACCTCCATTCCATTGCGAAAATGATGACTCTCTGGCAAGGCTTGAGGCCGAAAAATAATTAGGTGTTGAAAAAAATATAAACCGACACAAGCCAATATATATAGTACTCCGATGAACCAGGCTAACCTTTTTAATGCTTTCATAGCTCACATTTTAACCGCAAGGAGAGAGTAAACAACTTGTTAATGTATTTGTTAATGATTTTTAAATACCGTCCAAATTTGCAAAAAGATAGGTATAAAATTCGCAAATTTGCGCGGCAAAGATAGGTTTGAGAGAGGACTTTAGCCTTTCTCGTACAAATAGTTACAAATTAGCCCAGAGGTAAACTTACATATTCTACCTTCTTCTCGTTACAAAATACCCAGCTACCCAAATACCAATTCGTACTGTGGTTTCTCCTCTAGCAAAAATAAGGACTACATTGAGTTATCGGTGAACAACACCTTTGAGTACAAATTCGGCGGTTCATCCGCCTTATTAGCATTTATATGTGCTGCCACCATGTGTTTGAATAGTCAAATTGCAAAAACAACGCAATTAAGATCAGATAATGCTAATTACTTATAACCAATTGACTTAACACCTTATGTCCTACCGATCACCTGTTCTACTATTTACTATGTTATTGAGCATTGTCCAACTCCATGCCAATGGAGGGGAGGGAGGAGAAGTGCCAAGTATGAGTGTCAAACGTACAAGTGCTCCCATTCTGTTAGATGGATCACTGGATGAAGCCGCTTGGTTTGAGGGGCAGCCTGCAAAGGACTTTTGGGAAAACTTCCCAACTGATTCTACTCTTTCTCCCGTGCAGACCGAAATATACATGACCTTCGATGATCAAAACTTATACATTGCCGCCAAATGCTATTCTATTGGTGAAGATTATATTATCAGCTCACTCCGGCGAGACTTTAGAGCGGGAGGAAGCGACAATATTACTTTTTTGATAGATCCATTTAAGGATCGAACCAATGCTTTCGTATTTGGCATGAATCCTTACGGTGTGATGAGGGAGGCGCTCATCTCTAATGGTGGAAATGATCGGGAAGATTTTGATGAGTCTTGGGATAATCGCTGGAGTGGGGTTTCCAAAATCTATGATGGTTACTGGGTTTGTGAGATAGCCATCCCTTTCAGTACCCTACGCTTCAAGGAAGGATTACGCGAATGGAAATTTAATAGCTACCGCTTCGATACCCAAAGTAATACGAGATCGAGTTGGCACCGCATTCCCCAAAATCAAATTATCATGAATTTGGCCTATATGGGGGACATGGTATTCGAAGAACCCCCCAAAAAGTCAGGACCTAGTATATCCGTGATTCCATATGTAACTGGTGGCTTAAGCAAAGATTTTGAAGGGGAAACTCCATCGACAGATCAATTCAACTTTGGTGGAGATGCCAAAATCACCGTCACCCCTAGTCTTAACCTCGATCTCACCATTAATCCAGATTTTTCTCAAGTAGAAGTGGATCGACAGGTTGTAAATCTGGATCGGTTTGAGATATTTTTCCCAGAACGTCGACAATTCTTTCTAGAAAATGCCGACCTCTTTGGACGATTTGGGGAAGAAAGGATCAATCCCTTCTTTTCGCGCCGAATCGGTTCTGCTCGTGTTACCTACCTAGACGATGAAGGGGAAGAAACCAGCACCAATATTCAAAACCCAATCCTCTACGGAGCTCGCTTAAGTGGGAAAGCTGATGAAAATTGGCGGGTAGGCTTATTGAATATGCAGACGGCTCAGGAAGAAGAATTTGAACTTCCCTCCTATAATTTCACGGTGGCTGCCGTACAGCGCAAAGTATCCAGCCGATCTAACATTGGGATGATCTTCGTCAACAAGCAGGCATTGACGGATGAATACAATAAGGACTACTACGACGAATACAACCGAGTGATCGGCCTGGACTATAATCTCGCCTCCAATGACAACTCTTGGACAGGCAAAGCATTTTACCATCAAGCCATCACGCAGGATGATGAGGCAGAAAACAAGTTTTCTACGGGCGCGCGCTTGCAGTACCTTAAACGAAAATTTAGTGTAAGCTGGCGGCATGCATATGTAGGTGAAGGCTTTGATGCGCAAGTAGGCTTTATTCGGCGGAAGGACTACTTTCGCGTAGCCCCTGAATTCCGCTGGTATTTCTATCCTAGTAAAGGAAAACTCAATCGTCATGGCCCTGGCATTCAAACGGAGACGCTCTGGAATCCTGGCTTTGGTCGTTCAGACCATCAATATGAAGCATTTTGGGATTTTAGTTTCACCAATAATGCTCGGATGCGATGGAGCTTACAAAACGACTATACCTACTTATTCGATGACTTTGACCCTTCCCGTTCAGATGCAGAGCCTCTGCTTGGAGAGCGAGGGTATAACTATACCAGTCTGCGCTTTTTCTACTCTTCTGATAGCAGGAAAAAACTCAGTGTATTTATGAGAGGAAATGCAGGACAATTTTTCAATGGCTATAGCTATCAAGCCGGAGGGAGATTGACCTATCGCTATCAGCCCTTCGGCCAAATTGCGATGGATTTCACGTATACCTATTTGGATTTGCCAACAGTACAGAAGAGTTTGGTCCTGGTTGGCCCCAGAATTGACATCACTTTCAGCAAGGATGTTTTCTTGACTACTTTTATTCAGTACAATAGTCAAGTAGACAATGTCAACATTAATACACGATTCCAATGGAGATTTGCACCTGTATCTGATTTCTTCTTAGTCTACACGGACAACTATATTTCAGATAACTTTACGGTGAAAAATAGGGCAGTAGTGGCAAAATTGACCTATTGGCTTAATCTTTAGCCTGCTTTAGCTCCTCCAAGCGTTCCCTGAAGATGTACTTAGGCGTACGTTGATAAAGCTCTTCATACAAAGACAGCGCTTTTTCATAGGCTTTTGCATCTTCAGGAACAATCCGCCACATCTGAAAGTATCCGTAAGCCAGAAGATCCTTTTCCTCTGTAGAAAAAATAGCTTCATTAAGTAGCTGCTGCGCCTCATCATCTCTACCTTCAGAAGCATGATACCTTGCTTCCAATACCTTCGCCTCAAACAACAGTTCTGAATTGCCCAACTCTTCCGCAATTATCAAGGCCTCTTTGGAAACCGCTGCCAGGGACTCAAGATCTCCCATATCAATGTAAACAGCTCCTAATTCTACCAAGCTGGCTCCCAATACAAGACGGTTCTTAATATTACGTGCTATGGCGATGGAGCGTTCATAGTAGTGCTTGGAGCGTTCATATTGCTTGGTGAAGAAGAAGACATCACCTAGTGTATTAACGGCTTTCGCAATTCCCTTTTGGTACCCCAATTCCTCACAAAGCATGAGATTCTTCTGCAGATATTCAATAGCCTTATGGAAATCTCCCTTTACATTATGTAGTTCACCTATCAGCCCCAAAGCAATCGCTGTACCTTGTTTGTCTCCGAGCTCTTCTACCAAGCGCAGGTCTTCCAAAAAGCATTCCATGGCTTTCTCGTAATCCCCTTGGTGCTCATAGACGGTCCCCATGCTGCCAATTGCGATTGCCTTCAACTGCTTATTCCCCAATTCCTGACTGAAAGCCAGTCCTTGTTCGAAGCAATCAAGGGCCTCTTCATAATCTCCCTTTTCTAGGTAAACAATGCCTAGATTGGTATAAAGCGAAGCCATCCCTTGTTTATCGGATAAGCGTTTACTTACGCGCAGTTGAGATCGTTGCACCGCAATGGCTTCCTGGTAGTTGCCTAGATTCATATGGGTTAATCCCAAATTGGAAGCAATTTGAGCGCTCCCGGCGGTACCTCGGGTGGCCACACCGATCATGATACTCTGCTCGAAGTATTGCTTGGCTTCTTCGTATTTTCCTTGTCGGAAATACAAATTTCCTAGATCTGCATTTACTCTAGCTATCCCCACGCGATCATCTACTGAATCAAACAGTCCTGCTGCTATCTGCAGATAGTTCATCGCACGACTGTATTCACCTTTCAACATCAACAAATGGGCGAGATTATTATTCGTCTGACCGATCAGCAATACATCCCTCGACTTTTTAGCTAAATCGAGTGCTATTTCATAAGCGCGCTGGCATTCCTCCCACTCCCCAATCAGCTCAAGTACCTTGCCTTTCTTCAAGTGCGTTTTGATTTCATCCGCACCTTCGTTTTTGCTCCCTAGTTTGTTGAGCAATTGGTCATAATACTCCAGCGCACGCTGGTTTTGGTAGTTTCGACGAGAATAATCCGCGGCTTTTCGAAGGTATTCACAAGTTTTATCAAAAACACCTGCTTGTTCGTAATGGAAAGCTAGATCCACATATCTACCCTCAATATTATCGGCATAGATTCGTTCTATGGCTTCTGCAATCAGCTGATGCAGTTGTTGAAGGCGGGTCCGGAGCTGCATGCTATAGACCGCTTCTCGCAGTAATGAATGCCGAAAGATATAGCGGAGTTCATTCGTTGCTAACCAGATTTGACCTTGTTCAGCGGTCTTGACCTGTTCCCGCAATAAAGCGGAAGAATTGCCATCAAAGTCGGCAAAACCCTCTTGTACCTTCATCACCTCCGACAAAACTGGGTATTCGAATTCCCGGCCTATCACGGCAGCAGCCTTCACCGTTTCTCGGACCAATTTTGATAGTCGGTCGATCCTCGCCGTCAAGACAGCATTAATGGAATGAGATAACTGAACATTTTGATCCTTGATATTCCAAATCCCATCCTTTTTATCCAGGAGATTGCTTTCCGCAAAATACTTGAGCATCTGCTCTAGATAGAAGGGGTTGCCGTTGGTGGTTCGTCCCAATAGCTCAAAAAATTCCTCTGAAATCTCAGCCCCTAAACTGCTTTCGGCAAACTGCCGAACCGCTTCTTCTTGTAGGAATTTCAGGTCTATTTCCATCAGCGGAAGATCCAATTCTTTGAGTAGATCTTCATCGACTAAATTCGGCTTTGTCCCATCATCCAGATAGCGTGAGGTAGTCAGCACCCAAATAGGATGATGCCCAATTCGACGAATCAACTCATACAAAAGCTCCTTGGAACTTTCATCCATCCAATGCCCATCCTCGATTTCTACCACAATAGGGCGGGATAGGGCTTCTGCTTCGAAGACACTAATAATAGCCGTCAAGGTATTTTCATACCGTCCTTTTGCATCTAGATAGTCCCAGAGCGAATCCGGATAGGATATTCCTAAGTGTGCAGCCAGTACTGTCTTCGTTCGCTCTAACTCTTTCCCTACTATCTGTGCGCGAGCAGCAGGAATAACATTTAGTTTAGCGATTAGCTCAGCAAAAACACTTTCAAAACTTTCTTGATTGATGGCCGAAGTATTGTTCTGCAACTGCCGAAAATAGTTCTTTAGGAAGTAGATAAAAGGATTGAATGGCTTCCGCAAAATCTGATCTGATTGGCAGATGAACCATTTGATATTGAAGCGCTCCTCCAGCTCATTACCTACCTCATAAATCAGTCGACTCTTCCCAATCCCTGCTTCCCCAAAAACATGAGTCACTCCTGTAGCACGCCCTTCTTGTAAGGGTATGGAAAAGGTCATCAACTGCTCTACCTCCGTTTGACGAGCAACCAAATGGCTATCATAATCAGGACTAAGGTCAAACTCTCGATCGATCAGTGTGAAAGTGGGAATATTTCCTTTTATCCCTTTATACTTGATATCACCTTTATGGAAAAACTTGAAGTGCGGATTTTTGCGAATCTCTTCATCAACCAAAATTTCTCCCCAGTCAGCATAGGCCATCAAACGAGCCGCCAAATTGACGCGATTACCCACCGCGGCATACTGACACCTTTTCTTTCCTCCCACAATCCCAGTATAGGCCAAGCCTAAGGAAAGTCCCGCTTTGAACTGTAACTTGGTCCCTTTTTGCAGCTTAGCAACATCATCTCTCAAGGCATTGATAAACTGTAAGGCCCGATCTGTATTGTTCTCAAAGGATACCGGCGCACCAAAGAAGCAAAACATTACCCCTCCTTTATCGCCAAAATCAATTTCCTTGAAGTAGCCGGAGAAGGAATTTACTTCATCTAGTACTTGTGTGGCAAACTGATTCATCAACTCATGGCTATCTATACCTTCAAAGGAGACGAAGACTGCAATCACCCGACGAAACTCCCCTTCCTGGTCATAGTTAATAACCTCTTTAGGAAGAAAATTCTCCGCAATTACGCTGTTCATAGCGGGTACTTGAATAGTCCCAGGACTAAAGAACTCTAGCGGAATATTGCGGCCCAGCTTATAGAAACCGGGTTCCATTTCATGGACCTCAAAACCATTCCCATTGAGTTGGACCTTCATGATTTCATCCACCACAATGTCTTGATCACTCGCTCTGACCTGACATTCAGCACATTGATCAATGGGCTTTCCTCTGAAATAGAAGGCTTGTTTATTCTCTCCAACGATTCCCCATTCTACGGTACCAAAAGAAAGCCCCACCTTCAAACCAAAGGTGAATTGTCCAAAGCTAAACAAGCCTTCACGGAACAATTGGTGTGCGTGAAGCGCTCCTTGAACTATGTCTTTTGCATGGATATCTGTACCAGCAGATGGGAATATAGCGGTGAAAGCATCGCCGGCAAAGTAAGGAATGAATCCTCCCCGGGCATACACCAGGTCTACCAAGGGATCAAACACCTTGTTTAGGATGATGGACAGCTGCTCAGCACCTTTGTTCCCTTCCCTCATCAAGCTCTCGGTCAATGGGGTAAAGCCCGAGAGATCAAGAACCATTGTGTAAGCTTCTATCTCACCATGGGTCAACCCTCTACGCAACTGGTTCTCAATAAAATGTGGAATCAAGTTTTTCACTATGTAATTCGACGCTTAGACTGTAGGTGCAATTTTGCGTGCCCCAATATTAATGCAAAGAATAATGTAAGCCTACTAATTAGCTTGAAAAATTACGAAAAAGTGGTCAATTTTCCGCATTGCCAAAGAGGCTCACCTATTTGCTGTAGGCTCCTATTTTCTTAGGTTTACAATGGTGAACAACGCTTGAGCAGCAAAACTTGTTGCTTGAAGTGCCCAAACTCCCGCCAATTTTATAATTTTGCGGTGATAAGGATGGTACCTTAGCAGCAAGCCTGCAACTTGCCATACGTAGTGCCTTCCGATTCCGAACACTAGTTCTTTGGATGCTTTTCGGCAATAAAGTAACTCATTTGGATGGGAAGGACCATTAGTTAACGTACCGTGGAGACAATGAAGTTGTTTAAAAATGATTGATTGGCTGCAATTCGAGAGAAAAAGAACCTGAAAACGGCTTTTTTCTCCACCGTAGCGCTGCTATGCTGAAGAAAAAACCAGTTCCCAGAACCTTGTTCCTTCAAATTTCGCTTCAAAAAAACATTCTTAAACAACTTCAATAGTTAGTATTGTCCTCCCAATTTCTGTAAGTAAAATGTCACGATTGCACAATCTCGTCAATAATGACGAGCTCAAGCGTCGCATGGAAACCAGCGACGAAGAACGAATTACGCTCTCTTTCTATCAGTACCACCAGATTGAAGACCCCGCTCAATTTCGCGACCAGCTATATAAGTCTTGGTCAAAATTGAATGTTTACGGGAGGATCTATGTTGCTCATGAAGGGATCAATGGCCAGATTTCCGTCCCCGCCTCCGAATTGGAAACATTCAAAGAAAAGATGTACAGCATTCCCTTTTTAGAAGGGATCCGGTTGAATATTGCGGTAGACGATGACGGTAAATCTTTTTATAAGCTGAAGATTAAAGTACGCAAAAAGATCGTTGCGGATGGATTGGATGACTCCAGCTTTGACGTCACGAAACGTGGAAAACACCTGGATGCCGTATCCTACAATGAACTGGCTGATCAAGAGGACACGATCATCGTTGATATGCGCAATCACTATGAAAGTGAAGTGGGTTACTTTGACGGAGCTATCCGCCCTGATGTGGAGACCTTTAGAGAAGCCCTCCCTCTTGTAGAAGACATGCTAGAGGACAAAAAGGACAATAATATCATTATGTATTGCACTGGAGGTATCCGTTGTGAAAAGGCCAGTGCGTATTACCTCCACAAGGGTTTCGAGAATGTCTTCATGGTAGATGGCGGCATCATAGAGTATGCGCGCCAATGCGAAGAGCAGGGTTTACCCAATAAGTTTTTGGGTAAAAACTTCGTCTTTGATGAACGTATGGGAGAACGAATTGGGGAGGAGATCATAGCCAAATGCCATCAATGTGGCGAGCCTTGCGATACGCATGTGAATTGTGCGAATGATGCTTGTCATATCCTGTTTATTCAATGTGAAAACTGCGCCAGTCAGTACGAATCTTGCTGTTCCAATAAATGCAAAGAATTCAATGAACTCCCCGAAGAACAAAGGGAGAAGTTGAAAGGAACCATTGAGTTTAACGGAACGAAATTCGGGAAAGGCCGATACAAAGCCTTCCGTAAGGATGAAGGTTTGATCTTGAAATAGCCTAAACCGAGCACAAAAGCGAAACATCCGAAGTTGTCCTGGCCATCCCCGACTAACTTCGGATGTTTGCTTGCTAACCCACAATTTTCTTCTTCGAAAAGTAGGACAATTTCACTCCCCAGTGTACGATATAATACAAACCTTCAATTCGTACACCATGCTACTCACTCAACTACAACTCAGCTTTCCCTCCAATATTCCCTATCTTAACACATCATCATACCAGACAACTATGAGAGGAATCTTTCTGTTATTCGCCATTTGTTGGCTTTCTGCCGGTTTCAGTCAAGCCACCGGCAAGATTGACTACAAACAACTAGGACTATCCTTTGAAATTCCCGATGGTTGGGTAGGGCAAGAAACACAGATGGGATACATGATGGGCTCCAATACCATTCCCGGTGTTATTCTCATCCTTCCACACGACCAGCCCTATTCTCTAGCCCAAATTAAACAACAGGCGTTACAAGGGCTTAATGAAGAGAATGGAACGGTCTTAAGTCTTGCTGGTGAATTGTCAGAACTTGGAAAACAATCCGTTGGAGGACTGTTTAGTGGAACATTGGAGTGGCAACCTGCTAAAGCATACATCATCGGCATGCACAATCCATATGGCTTAGGCATGACCATTATCGCCGTCACGACAGCAGAACATTTCAATGATAAATACCAGCAATACGCCCAAAGCGTAATGAACAGCATTCAATTCCGTAAACCCGAATCCAAAGAAGATATTGGTGAGTGGAAGACCTGGATGAAAAATGTGAAGTTGACTTATATGGATTCCTATTCCTCCGTCTCTCCCGGCGTGGATGGTATGACAGGTGGAGGATATAGCCTCAAAAAAGAAATTGACCTTTGCGGGAAAGGATACTTCATTTACTATGGCTCAAGTAGCTTCAATGTCGGGAGTGACAATAGCTCTGGCTTTGATCATTCCACTTCGAATGGCAATGGCAGCTGGGATGTCATTGTAGGACAAACCGGGCAACCTACACTTGTTTTGAAGTTCAATAATGGTGAAACAGCTTCTTATACACTCACCTACGAAGATTCCAAGCTCTACCTCGATGGCACTCGATATTTTCGCACTACTCAGGGAGAGTATGCTCCGTCTTGTCAATGATATGAAGTAGGGAATCCAGCCAGGCACCCACATGGGCCGTTTGCGCGGGTCTATGTTTTCTCTCCTTGCCTGACCCCTAGAATATCTTTACCTTCGAGCTAGAAAAAAGCCCATCATGGAAGCAAATCTAGCCGAAGAATTCATTGCCCAATCCATCTATCGGATGGAAGAAAAACTGACCCATTTCGAGAAAGCCATGGCCCAAGCCTCAGAGGAGGACATCTGGAAACGCCCCAATGGTAGCTCTAATACCATTGGCAATATCATTATCCATCTTTGTGGAAATATCACACAGTATATTCATTCTTCGCTAGGCGAAGTGCCCGATATCCGAGAACGCGATGCAGAGTTTGCTGCGGATGGTGGTAAATCAAAGGACGAACTAATGACTATGCTTCGACAAACTGTAGAAAAAGCCAATCAGGTGATGAAAAACCTAGATCGGTCGAGATTACTTGAGGTGCGATCCGTGCAGGCCTACGAGTTTTCTGCCATTGGTATCATTATCCACGTTGTGGAGCATTTCTCCTATCACACCGGCCAGGTTGCTTTTTGGGTAAAACAGTTAAAGGATGTTGATCTGCAGTTTTTCGCTGGCGTGGATCTGAATAAGAAAAATATCGTTTAGACATTCAATTCCTAAAGACCTGATCTCAGCCCATGGATATTAGCCAACAGCTGCTTTTTTTCTTCAGTGCCCTAGGGGTTTTCAACGGCTTTTTGCTGGCTTTTTTCTTTATCGCAGGATGGAAAAAGCGGGGAGCGCCACAACTATTCTTTGGTTTCCTTTTGCTCATGCTTTCTATCCGGATTGGCAAGTCGGTATTCTATTATTTTTTGAGGGATTTACCCAAAACCTATTTGCAGATCGGCCTTTCGGCTTGCTTCTTCATTGGTCCCTTTCTATGGCTCTATCTGCACGCTAGTATTCGACAACAATCTCTACCTACCAGGTCTCAAAAGTTGCATTTAGGTATCCTTGGCCTGACGATAATTAGTGTTGGTTTATACTACCCCTACGCCACTTACCCTGGAATCTGGAATAGATACATTGCTCTATGGATATATGGCGTTTGGCTGGCCTACTTGTTGTTGGCTACCTATACGCTCTGGCCTACCCTAAAAAAAGGAGCCAAATCCATAACAGCTCTTTCACCAACAGAAAAATGGTTGTTGTTGGTATGGGGGATTAATATGCTAATTGCTTTCAACTACCAAGCCGCTTTATACTTCAAGGCCAAAGTTTACATCCTCGGGCCATTGATCTTTTCTTTTTCCTTCTATGGTTTGGGAATTTACCTATTACTAAACCGCAAACATGGACTTCCCTTGAGCCATATGACAAGTAAGTATGGCAACAAAAAAATCCGGGAAGAAAAAGCCAATCCTTTAGTCGAGCAATTGCAAACCACTATGGAGCAAGAGCAGCTCTATCGCAATTCCAAGCTAAAGCTGCAAGACCTGGCGACACGTTTATCTATCTCTCCGCACCAATTATCCCAGCTACTAAACGACAATCTGGGTAAAAGCTTCAACACCTTCATCAATGAGTACCGGGTACAAGCTGCCTGCCAACAAATCGCTGAGTTGAACCATCTTAGTCTAGAAGGAATTGGTTATGAGGTAGGCTTTAGTTCTAAGTCCACCTTCTATGCTACTTTCAAAAAGATGGTCGGAACTACACCGGCGAAGTACAAAGCTAACCAGCAAGAAAAGGCCTCCTAGTTTTGGTTCTTAGACAAATCTTTAAA
This sequence comes from Saprospiraceae bacterium, assembly GCA_019634045.1. Classification (GTDB taxonomy): domain Bacteria; phylum Bacteroidota; class Bacteroidia; order Chitinophagales; family Saprospiraceae; genus DT-111. Next base: position 179 of record JAHQWA010000246.1, on the reverse strand, counting down.
GGGCCGACGCTAAATATCCGAAGTTTCGCAGGCTTAGTCATCCGAAGTTCATCCTTGTCCCGCCTAAAAGAAACTTCAGATGACGCTCCTTTTAATACCGTGGAACAAAAGTTCTTTGGAATTTTGAGCATTGGATTTTGTTGAAGGGCAAGGCCCGAAGAGGGAAGATAGCCATAGCT
>JAHQWA010000245.1 GCA_019634045.1 Saprospiraceae bacterium | reverse complement strand
GGCCACTAAGACCTGTCAGTGGCACACTATAAGTCATTCCGAATCTTGAGTAAGGGAAAAACGAGATACCCATGAATTCGAAATACCTTATTATTCATTTTTTGGCAGGTCCATTTTAACGTCAGATCGCACAATGTACTTTGAGATCTTCCAGATTCCTTTAACTTTTTTCAACCAAACGTCATAAATCATACTTGCACTTGCCGAAAGTGATACCTCATCATTTATTGCTACCAGCAATACATATTGTTCAATATGAGCGGAATCTTGCCTTTGCTCGATGAAGTGAGTATTCGTCGCAAAATGTCGTTGCTGCAAGCCAGCAGAAGCATATTCCTCGAAGCGATTATTCCCTATTTCCTTTAACTTTTCTCTGGAAAATTGGATGTCAGCCCCATCTGCTTGAGGCAATATCAAATAACCATCATCTGTGAATAGACTTATAAAGTCATCAATATTGCGATTATCCCAGTACACGCCAAATGCATTCATAACATCATATATAGCCAATTTATCAGCTGCTGAAAAATTGGGGTCACCTGGTACTCCTGACCATATTGTTTTCATTTCTTTTGTGGATTTAGTTGTTTGAGATTCATTTTTGCAACTGAAATAGCACAGTAGCACAAATAAGCCCAGCATTACATTTAGATAGCTTGTTGATTTCATTTTCTTTTCGATTATATCACTTCTGGAAAAAGAAAGCTACGGAGTCATTCTTTTCCCAAAAAAGGGTTGTACGTTAGGGTCAATAGGATTACCTGTTGTTCTTCTAAAGCTCACCACTTGGCCCAAATGATAGTAGGTGTCTCCAATTGGCCCATGTAATAAATGCCAAATAGGAAATTGCATTTCATCCTGGCCCGCTTTAATTTTCACTTCAAGTTTTGAAAAACTTTCTGCGTCCATATTACTTAGTTTCGCGCTAATGGATTGGATGCTTTCTAGAGTGCTTGCTCTGAGTTCCTGGTAAGAAACTTCCAAAGCTGGCTCCGGAAAAACGGTTACTTCGCTTTTGACGATATTTTCTATGAATAAAACCATGTAATGAATATGACTCAGTGTCTCTAAAGTACTTCTGGCTTCCTCAGAAGGGCGATAAGCTAAATCTTCGGGAGTCAAATCTCTAGAACCCCAGTAATACCTGAAGCCTAAACCATCTATCATTCTAGCCAGCGAAGTCCCTGTGGTTAGTCTTTCTGGATAATCAGGAACACGCTCAAAGTGCTTATTTTCCTTACTGTTTTCTGCTGACACTCCTGAACCCTGAGCTGATAAGTGAAGGCTTAGCATGGAGCAAAGAGAAACATAAATAATGGTCTTCATTATTCTGATAATTTAAGTGTAGGTAAATGGATTAGAAAAGTGAGGTGGAGGTACACGAAATGATCTGACCAAACTTTCAAAACATTGATTTCAGATTGTAAAAGCTTAAACGTGATCTTTATTGGTTGATACTATTCGTTACCCGATACAGAACAAATGTACTGACCAAGCGCTATAATAGCGAGCACCTATTTCCGAACGACAGAGATGGCTTACCGAATGGCTATATAGCTTTCCGAAAGGAATGATAGCGATAAATTAAGCTGATTCTGGCTTTTAATTTGGTAGGAAGTAGATTTCATCCCTTGCCAGAGAAAGGTGACTACAAGCTAAATGACATTTACTCGATTGAGAAAGGCTTTCCAGAATGACTAACAGCCTCTTCAAAGGGCAATAATTCTATACTCCTCCTATCTAATCAGATTCCAGTCTATGAAGTGCTTCATTTTCCGTTTCACCAAGAAGCGCCTCTGTTCCCATAGGATACCTACAAAAAAGAAACGACCGGAGCAATCCCCGATCGTTTCTCTTATTCGATGTTCAGTTATACTTATATAGTATCTACAATTCGTCTAACGCTTAAGGATTTTGATCCGCGGGCGTAAGATTTGGATTGGCATCCATTTCCGCTTGAGGAATCTTAAATACCCAATCTGTATTGACAGATGGTCTGTCTTGGAAGAATCCAGCTTGATACAATACCTCAGAAGCTCCAGAGCCTCCATCAGCAGCATGATCGATAGGGTCATCCCAGCGGATTTTGTCTTGGAACATGAAACCTTCGCCCCATAGCTCAAGCGCACGTTGGAATTTGATGTGCTCCATCATGTTTTCTTGCGTATTGTACTGCATTACGTCGTATGCACTATCACGCTCTTCACCCAAAGGTCTTAGCGCTTCCTGAGCACCAGGAATGTCACCCATCATGGCTTTTGCTTCGGCTTCGATTAGGTACATCTCAGAAGAACGCATGTAGATGATATCATCTGGCTCGATACCACCTGGCACTTTTTGTCTCAATTTCACGTGCATGTAAGGATGGGTGTTGTGTCTTGACGTCCAACCCCACTCTGCTTCCAATCTTTCTATTTCTGCATCGAATTCTGCTTCAGTAGTGTACTTAGGATTGGTATTGTTAGACCAACCACCTAGTCCATTGGAGGCAGAAGTATTAGAATTAGGTGCATCTACTAAGAATACATCCTTTCGATAGTCAGTTTCTGGAATCGCATCCACCAATCTTCTATCCGCAATTTTAGGATTATTTCTTACTTGACTACCATTGAAGGTGTTCGAGGCTAAGTAGAAGTAAGAACGGAAGAAAGTAGTTTCGGTAGTAATTACGTTACTTCCCCAGATTACCTCCGGAAGAAGAGTCGTGTTAAATCCAGATTTCCAATCACCTTCGCCCATAATCGGATAATCCTGACGTGCTGTAACTGCAGATGCAGCAGCAGTAGCCCAATCTCCCGTAGCTAAGGCCATTCTAGCTTTTAGACCATAGGCTACGTCAATGTTAAGATTTGCCTTGTCAAAAGCACTTCCTGTTGATCTAGCACTACCAGATTCAAAGCTGGTAATGGCAGATTCAAGATCTGAAGAGATTTGGTTGTAAATCTCTTGAACTGTAGATCTAGGCGCACTTGTAAATGGAGCATCAGAAGCGAACAATAGCGGTACTCCTGGGTCCGAAGAAGGGGTTCCGATTAGATAGCCCTTTGCGAAATGCTGTACCAATGACATATAAGCGTAAGCTCTGTAAGCATAGGCCTGACCAACGATCTCTAACAATCGAGGCGTTTGTGGCAAGTCACCTGCTTCCACTCTATTAATGATAGAGTTCGCATTCGCAATAATATTGTAACGGTGGTACCAAAGAATTCGAGTGGTATTTGTGGTCTCATCCGTATGCTCTAACCATTGTGCTACACTTCGCCAGCTCAAGTTGTTGGCATTGGCACTGTGGATCAAACCTCCAGCGAGGTTATCACCCATAGGAACCCAATAGTGTTCATTGGCTCTGGCGGTAGTACCACCAGGTAGTACGGTTTGTGACTGAGAATACATCGCTCGGTGCATCCCATTTATAATAAGGGCCATATTGGCCTCCGTAGCCAAGGCATCAGCCGCAGAAATGGCATCTGTTGGTTTTGTTTCCAAAAAATCCTCACTACAGGCGGATATAGTGAAAACTAAGAAGACTAATGATAAGTATTTTATATTACGTAACATGTTTGGTCTTTTTAAAATTCTCAGAGAAGATTAGAAGTTTGCATTCAAGCTTACAGAAATAATACGTGCAGGGTTAAAGTCATTACCAGAAGGTGTTCCTGCTAGATTGTACTGTGGATCCAAGCCGTCTCTTCTACTCTGTAGGAAAAGGTTTTCTCCGGTTACAGATAGTCTTAGGTTCTCCACGTCTAACTTACTCGAGATATTATCACTAAAGGTATACCCCAAGTTTACATTTCTAATAGCTATGAATGAAGCATCTGTCAAAAATCTGGTAGACTGAGTTCTTACCAAATTAGGGTTACCGTTTTCCATTCTTGGTACATCCGTAACATCGCCAGGTGCTTGCCATGCGCTTAGGATATCAGGGTGAAGTGAACGGCCATATGTACCGCTATGCATCATCGCAGAATACCCATTATCCAAGATATCTCCTCCTACACCAAAGGTAACTAGGAAGTTGAAAGAAAAACCTTTGTAAGAAAGGCTGTTACGGATAGATCCTAGTAGATCAGGGATAGAACTTGCTCCTGTATAGGCTCTTTCTGTTTCTTCCCAATCATTGGTAGTGGCATGACTTCCGTCTCCTTCCAGTACAGGAATGCTATTCCCATCATCATCAATCTCATACATGAAGAACAATTGATCTCCCGTAGCTGGATCTACACCAGCCGTATGCAGTAGATAAAAGTCGAATCTAGATCTACCCACATCCCATCGCTTAGAACCATTGATGAATGGATCTGGTAAACTGGTAATTTCATTCTGGAAGGTAGATGCTGTTACCCTAACATTCCATCTGAAATCTCTCTTTGTAATCAGGTTAGCCGTTAAACCCAGCTCGATGCCTGAATTGTACATGTCACCGATGTTGGTTGGAAAAGAGTTCAATCCGTTACTCAATGCAATCGGTAGATCATACAGTAGATCTGAAGAGTTTCTTCTGTAGTACTCCAACGAACCGTCTAGGAAATTGTTGAACAAAGAGAATTCTACCGCAACGTCAAAGCTTTCGATGGTCTCCCATTGTAAGTTAGCATTACCAATTTCTGACCAAACGATCGCCGGGTTCCCTGCGTTAGAGGTCAAGCTATATCTTGGTTGAGACAAGAAGAAATCACCTAGGTCATCATTACCAACTTCTCCGTATGATGCACGTAGTTTCAAGCGATTGATCCATGGGATATCTTGGACAAATGCTTCTTGGTCTAATCTCCAAGATGCTCCTACAGAATAAAAATTACCCCATCTTGCGTCCGTACTAAAGACAGAAGATCCATCTCGTCGTGCAGAAACACTTAGATAATACTTACTGTTGAAGTTATAGTTAGCTCTGGCAAAATAACCCTCGATTCTTTTAGTTGTAGTAGAACCTCCTACTCGTACTGGAGTAGCAAAGTTGTCGAATTCGAAAATCCCTTCAGCAGTTTGATCAATAGCCAAACCATTGTTGCTGGTGAAAGTTCGATCAAAAGTTTCATGCCCTAAAGTGATTTCAAGATTATGGGCATTAGCAAAAGTCTTATTATAAGTCAACAACTGGTTGAAGTTCTCAACCTGTCTTCTGAATCTAGTCTCGCTGTATCGTCCAGTTGGTTGTGCATCACCAATGATGTTATTCTCATATTCTTTCTCCAGGCCTTCGTTAATGTCACGACCATAGTTCAAGCGTACGCTCAAGCCTTCCATTAGGCTAAAGTCAGCGAAAAACCGCAAACCATAGGTATTGTCTCTATCGCGTTCATCATTCAACAAAAGCTCTTGTAGAGCGTGTCTACCTTGATTGATAGGTCTTGAACCGATATTGAACTCAGAGAATCCTTCCCCACCGTCGAAGATTGGATTGTTGGCCTCATCCAATACCAAGTTTCCACTTTGGTCATTCACATATACTGGATAGATAGAACCGATGTTCTTAGCAAATCCGAAAGGATTCACAATACTACCGGCACCTGCTGAACTAGGACCTCTTGAATTAGAAGTAGTAACGTTGGCACTACCTCCTAAGGTTAGCCAGTTATTGGCATTAAAATTAGCATTCAAGCGAGTAGTCAAACGATCGTATTCGGAAGTTCGAACATACCCTCCTTCTTCCAAGTAGGAAGTAGAAAAGAATATGCTGTGATTTTCTCCGCCACTGGATACATTTACATTGTAATTGGTTCTAGTATTGCTTTGCTCCATTACATCATACCAATCCAGGCTTTGATAAACTACACTTGCATTTGGGTTTAGACTACCATCTGCATTAACGATTTGATCGTTACCCACATTAAATGGGTTATAGCCCAAGCTATTGTAGATATTGGCAGAGGCAAATTCACCGTCTCCACCTCCAGCACTTGAATTCTTTAGTGCTTGCCACATTGACTGGTAGTATTGACCTGGATTAACTTCCGCATACAATGGTACTGCTCGAGATACGAAGCCGTGTTGAACAGAAGCAGAAACTCTAGTCTCTCCTCCAATTGTACCTGATTTAGTGGTAATTAAAACAACTCCATTCGCAGCTCTAGAGCCATAAAGAGATGTTGAAGAGGCATCTTTAAGAATAGTGATGGATTCGATGTCTTCTTGGTTAATGGTAGTTAAGGCTCCTTCATACTGCATACCGTCAACAATGAATAAAGGATCTGTATCACCATTTAATGTTCCCACACCGCGAATAACGATACCGGGAGAGGAGCCTGGCTGTCCTGAAGGAGAGGTAAACTGTACCCCTGTGGCGTTACCTTCAATGGCAGCAATCGGAGAAGTTACGTTTCTTAGTTCCAAGTCTTTAGCACCGACGACATCTGCTGATCCCGAAAAGGCTTCTTTGGTCGTAATACCGTAAGCCGTAACGATCACCTCTTGTAGTAATTCAGCCGAGGTTTCTAGCGTTACATCAACCACCGTACGGTTGTTGATTTCAACATTCTGCGTAGAAAAACCTGTGTAGCTGAAAACTAAAACATTGCTTTCGTCTGGCACACTAACACTGTAAGAACCTTCAATGTCAGTAACGGTACCTGTACTTGTCCCTTGCACAAGAATACTAACCCCGATCAAGGCTTCGCCATCATCGTCGATCACCTTTCCTGTAACAGTCTTTTGTGCCATGGTGAGCCCCACGACAAAAAGCATCAGTCCGAAAACTAGTGAGATTTTTTTCATGCTTTTTAATTTAATTTTAGATGATTTCAATAGTCTGCGGCGAATCAAACAACCAGTCTTCCGTGCTAGGTGGCTGAAACCCACAGTAAGTTTATTTTTCAAGTCCTAACCCTTATATTTCATGTCAGCTACAGTCAGAATAGAAGTGACTCAATTCTGGACTGTGTTTACCAGTTCTTGGGATGAATGAGAAATCGAAAGCATGGCTAGATATTTGCTTCGACATTGTATTGCCAATAGACCGATGAATACCAAACAATAAAGGTCTAGGCTTGATGATATAGAGAGGTGGATTCCACAACGGAATCCCATTGGGCCATGTTTCAAATACTATATTGGCCTTGCATAGTTAGCAGTAGTGAAAAGATTTCAACATCAGAGTGTGTCTGAGTATCTGCAATCCGACCACCAAATATTTAGAAGTACTAAGGCTTCGATTATTACTTTTTCAGCCAACCAACCTTCTTCATTTTTTGGTACTCAAAACGCTAAACACTTGATTTTCAGCTGTAATAATTTCAAACACGCCCCAAAGGTAAACTCCCAGTTTACAATGCTGTACATCTATCTTAATATTTGTTAGGCTTCTGACATTTTTTATGAAAAGTGACTACCGTAATGAACTTTTAAGAAAAAAAGGGGTTACACCAGCCTTCTATCTTTATCAACTAATACTGATAGACCATCTAGAAGCCATGTCAAAAGCTAACAGCTTCCCAAATTTTCTCTGAGAATTCCATCGTCAATTCTACCTTTAAATAGCATCCTTACTTAGATTACTGCGGTCTATCTTACCCTTTCCCTATGTGCAACATCCGTCAGGCTTGCGTATAAATCTTTGATAGAAAATGGCTTCCCACTCATATCCTAAACAAATATTTACTATATACCTTTATATCCTAAACGAATGTTTACTATATTGCGTACCAAATAACCACTTCGGTATCTAAGCAATTACACATGAATCATACCCTCGGAGCCTTAGAGGAAATAATACTCTTACTGGTATTAAGAGAGAAAGAATCCTATGGAGCGGAACTCGTGAAGCTCTACATCAAGCAATTGAACAAGCAAATAACACTCCCTGCAGTAGTGATGGTGTTAAAGAGGCTAGAGAAGAAAGGCATGCTGCAATCAAAAATGGGAGAGCCCTCGCAAAAAAGGGGAGGACGTAGAAAAGTCCTCTACGAAGCCACTGAATTAGGCTATCGCATAGCTAAGGAAACGATGGAGGCTAAGATGCAAATATGGAATATGGTACCTAAAATCATATAGTCTTATGGCCAAAAATCCATCTCCGCCAAAACTAGCTTACTGGTTGCTCAAGCAATTCTGTCGTGCGGATTATCTCGATGAGGTTGCCGGAGATTTGCAGGAGTTATATGAGTGGCGGCTATCCACCGGCAAAGAACGCTCAGCCAGGATTCGTTATTTTCTAGATGCATTCAGTGCCATCCGGTTTTACCGGACTGGCCCATTCATTTCCTTTATCACCAATGCCATGCTTTTTAGTTTTATCAAATCCTCTTTCCGCAACTTCAAACGCCACCTGGCATACACCACACTCAATATTCTTGGACTTGCGCTAGGCTTGGCAGCCGCTATTTTTATTCTGGAGTATGTATCGGAAGAGTTGAATTACAATAATAGTTCAAGTGCTGAACAGCTGTATCGAGTATCTAATGACTACTACCGCTTTGGTGAGATGGTTTATGAAAGCAGCATGACCTTTTCAGGGGTAGGGCCTGCTATGAAGCGGGATTTACCGGAAGTAATCGCCCAAGCCAGATTATATAGTCCTAGTATTAGCCGCGGCGGATCTGTGGTTCTTACCCGAATCGATCAGTTGCAGACTAACTTTAAGGAACAGAAACTATTTTTTGCGGACCCTGACTACCCTGATTTTTTTGATTTGAAGGTGATTCACGGTACCAATGAACTGGCTAAGCCGAATACCATAATGGTCACAACTCAACTAGCCGAAAAGTACTTTGGCAGTGTTGATTCAGCTATTGGGAAAACACTACAGTACAATGATGGCAGGGCCAGTTATGAATTACTCATTACAGGGGTATATAAAAGGCCAGGTTTTAAGTTGCAAGTAGATGCCGACGCACTGGCTTCTTATGCTACGTTAGCGCAGCAAAACCCAGAGGATTTTGCCAATGACTGGGGAGGGAATGCCTTTATCACCTTTGTAAAAGTGAATGAGCAGGCTGACCCTCGCGCTATTGAGCAAAAAATGAGTGAACTCACACTGACCTACAAACCAGCTTATGCCGAAAAGAATGAAGAAGGAGCCTTTGACCGTGTGAATCGATATTTTCTGACCGGCGTTGCGGACATTCATTTGAATTCTAGCTATCAGAATGAAGTGGGACCTGTAGGAAATACAATGACGATCCATATTCTTAAAATCATCGCCTTATTTATCGTGGTCATTGCTTGGATCAATTTCATCAACCTTAGCACTGCGAAATCAGTGGAAAGAGCTCGGGAGGTAGGCGTACGTAAGGTCATGGGAGCCCGTAAAACGGAACTGGTATTCCAGTTTTTCACCGAAGCCATACTCATCAATAGCATGGCGGTCGTCCTAGCCTTATCTTTTGTCATGCTTGGTCAGCCCTTATTCAATTTGTTTGTAGAAAAAGGGCTCTCCCTTGACAGTATCGATATAGGGCGTTTTGGTTTATTGGCAGTCACCTTCTTCTTACTAGGAACCACTCTTTCCGGTCTATATCCAGCTTTAGTCATTTCATCTCATCAGATCACTAGCGCCTTAAAAGGTAAATCAAGGATTGATTCCGGCCTTTACTTAAGACGGGGGCTAATCGTTTTTCAACTGCTCTTCAGTTCCATGCTGATCATGGCCACACTAGCTATTAATGGGCAACTTCAGTTTATGAATAATCAAGCGATGGGTTTTGATATGGAGCAGGTCCTCATCCTTCGCGGGCCCGTCATTAGTCAGGCGAGAGGGGTAGAGAATCTGCCGAATATCGAGCGCTTCAAACAACAGGTACTAGCCATCCCCGGCGTGAGCAGTATTGGTACCTCCACTGTCATCCCTGGACAAGGCATATTGCGTGGGCTTGCCATCTCGCGAGTGAGAGAGAGTGAAGCAGATATGAAGTCTATAGAACGAGTGTTAACCAGCAATGACTTTCTTTCTACCATGAAAGTCAACTTCCTAGCGGGTAATGACTTTGACAAAGAAATGAAGGGCTACACGCCTTTGATCCTTAATGAATCAGCGACTAGGGAGCTCGGATTCCAGGACCCAGCCGAAGCCGTTGGGCAGATCCTTTATGAGTTTACTCGAGAAGAGAGAAGAATTGTGGGCGTGATTGAGGACTATCATCATGAGTCCTTAAACCGTCCGATTGATGCTATGTATTTTGTCAGGAATGAAGCTTTTGATCCCTTTTATGCTATTCGAATGAATACCGATGAGGTCGGCACAACACTCAATCGTATTGAGACTCAGTACAAGGCCACCTTCCCTGGCAATCCAGCAGAACACTACTTTCTGGATCAATTTTTTGCTGCGCAATACAAAAAAGATAAGATCAACCTCAAGGTATTTAGTGCCTTTGCTTTCATGGCTATCATTGTGGCATGTCTTGGACTATATGGACTCTCGTCCTATTCGGCAATCCAGCGGACCAAAGAAGTCGGAGTGAGAAAGGTGCTGGGAGCCAGTGTACCCAAGCTGTTTATGCTATTGTCGAAAGAGGTTTTCCTGTTGGTGCTAGTTGGTTTTACGCTAGCCATGCCAATCGCTTGGTATAGCATTGAAAGTTGGCTCGATGAGTTTGCCTATCGGATGCCCATGGGTATATTCCTTTTCATTGCCCCTCTCCTACTGATCATGCTGATTACGTTGGTTGCTACAGGTATTACTATTTTGAGGGTCACCATGGCCAATCCAGTGAAGTCGCTGAGTTATGAGTGAGATAGTAAGCCTATTCTTTTCGTCCACAGCCTAAGCCTTTAAAATTAGTGGGAATCAGGCTGCTGATCTTCTCCTGAAGCCTGAGGGGTATACGTGCCAAATGAAATACGCCGTGGCACACTAATTGTAGTGCCACGGCGCATCAGATGGAGTTATGGACAAGCAGAGGAAGACCTCCCTCCCATACTTTTGACTTCCTTATTCAGCAATGCTGTCAAATAAGACGGCAGTGCCAAATTAGGGAGGGGATTTAACATACGATTAATTCATAAACAAGCCAAAAAACATACTACTTACACTTATATATATTAAAACCCGGCTACTAACAGCATAAATCTACTGATATACTTGATGGTCTATTCCATGAATTTACTAATTGCATTAAGCAGAGCAAAGATGTTATCCTTTCCCTTTTCTATTCCAAAAGTCCATTACCCCTCTATCCCCTAAGGCCAGGTATCCACCTCCCTGTTCACCAGGTATTTAGTAATCTCTATTGAAATACAACGCTAGACGGCTCTCAAAATGCCCAAATCACCTAAAAGTATTAGATTTCCAGAAAGATTAAGGATGCTAAAAGAACACCTATGGAATTTATAAAGGAAGCTTCTCCCCAGCAGAGTCAGGTCAATCGACCACTCAACGAAATCGTGCAGTCTATCCTAGACGATATAGAATCTGACGGAGAAAAGGCCGCATTAGCCTATGCTAAGCAGTTTGACAACTGGACTTCAGCGGTTGTATTATCCAAGGAGAAGAAGGCCGATATACTCAGTCAAGTTCCAGCAGATATTAAAAAGGATATCGCTTTTATCCATGAGCAAGTGAGCAATTTTGCAGCAGCACAAAAGGCCAGTATTTCATCCTTTGAGTATGAGTCATTCCCTGGAGTGAAGCTCGGGCAGAGACTGATCCCAATTGACTGTGCAGGCTGCTATGTGCCCGGAGGACGGTATGCACACATTGCTTCCGCTGTTATGAGTATAGCCACTGCTAAAGTGGCTGGGGTATCTACGATTATTGCCTGTTCTCCACCACGTGGCGACAGCATCGATCCCATCGTAGCTTATACCATGGACTTGGCTGGTGCTGATATCATCCTAGAAATGGGCGGCGTGCAAGCCATCGCCAGTATGGTACATGGACTATTTACGGGGCACAAGGCCAATATAGTTGTTGGCCCTGGCAATGCCTACGTTTCGGAAGCTAAGCGCTTATTGTTCGGCCCCGTTGGCATCGATGTTTTAGCAGGGCCCACCGAATCAGCTATCATTGCTGATCAGACGGCTGATCCAATGACCGTAGTGATCGACCTACTCTCCCAGGCAGAACATGGCCCTGATTCTCCGGTTTGGCTCTTTACGGATGACCGAGATTTAGCTACCAAGGTACATACCTTGATGCCGAACATCATAGACAAAATGCCAAAGCGTGAAATTCTACGGCGGGCCTGGACGGATCACGGGATTATCATTCTTTGTGAAAATCGTGAAGCGGTTGCTAAAGTCAGTGACGAACATGCACCTGAACATCTGCAGGTAATGGCTGAAGAGCTAAGCTGGTGGAAAGAGCGCCTAAAAAACTATGGCTCCTTATTTTTAGGAGAAGGAAGTACGGTCACGCATGGAGACAAAGCAAGTGGTACAAATCACATTTTACCTACACAAAAGGCCGCCACGTATAGTGGAGGCTTAAGTGTACATAAATTCCTGAAGGTCGTTACCACCCAAGAAATTAGTCCTGCAGCGAATAGAATCTTTAGCGGGGTAGCTTCACGAATAGCTAGGATGGAAGGGATGGAGGGACATGCACTCGCCTGCGACTGGCGCCTGCGCAAATTTTTCCCTGAGGAAGAATGGGACTTTCCTGTTTATAGATTCGAAGACTTTGTATAGGTTTGCCAATACTTTAGGCAGTTCGTATTTTACTCTATAGCCGTCAGGCCAAGACCTCCTTCCCCAATTTCCAAAAGCTGATTGACCAGTAAATTGCGGATAACCCGATGCGGGAGGCCTGGCAAAACACTGTTTGAGGGACCGAGTTACGTTTTCTGGGATGGCTTGAGCCTGTGGCTCAATGAGTGTATGCAAAAGGCGTTCTTTGCTGACTTCCTGTCTACCGCCAGGTAGATCTTTGGCGATTGTAAGAAAGTCAGTCGCCGAAGGCAATCTCGAGAGAATATTCAAACCTGAAGAACATAAACCTTGAATGGAAATGGGTGAAATACCGCTACACAAGGGTATTCCTACAAGACTAAAAGCTATTGTTAGCTGTTAGCCTGATGGCTATGGCGTTTTACTCCAAAATCATATCTACTACCAAAGGCATATGCTTATAGGTATTGGGAGCATCCATCTCCCGCAGATTATATTTCTCCAGGGCAGCCTTAGGCAAGCCTACTGTATCAAATACAAAGTTGTGGCCAATCTTCAACACACTATCAGTATAAAAGATATAATCAAGTCGGCCCGGGAAGAAGCCTCTCCCCCGCCATGTATAGGTATGCGGACGTTGGAAATGCCTCGGATGAAGATCTGTCAGGGCCGTACCATCCCAGTCAGGACTAAAAGATTTACCATAGCTGACCTCATCTTGAATGATTCCTTCCAACAGCGTATGGTATTGCCTTTTAAATCCCACTAAATTGGCATCCCCGGCTAGCATAATGGGGGTGTTTTGAGGTACATCAATGGTTCCGCCGGGTGTTTGAAGATCACGTATAAAAGCGAGGATCTGGTCTGCTTCGGCTTGGCGGGCGCTGTCTTGACGACAGCAGGGCATACTTAGGGCAATGAGAGCCAATTGAGGGTCATCTTTTCCCGGTAATTGGACTAGATAAGCGGCACTATTACCCAAAGGGATAACATGCTTTGCGGGGTACGGGCTAAGCAAAACAGTAGCCTCTCCCCCGGCTTTGTAAGCATACCATTGGCCAGAACGGGAGGTCGGTAAGGCTGACTGGAAATAAGCTAGTACTTCTTCTGCCTTGCCTTCGTACGCCTCCTGGAGCAACAGTAGATCAGGTGCCAAAGCTTGATAGACTCGAGTAAAGGCATCCTTTTTGTCAGGATGGAAATGACGTCGGTTGACGTTGTGACTTAGCAGGCGCAGGTGTGCCGGATCGGCCCGCTCAAAGCTCACTTCGGGGTCTGGAAGCCTGGGTTTTAGTGTCGGTATGTAACGCAAACCATCCTCGTCCGGAAGCATATCCCCTCCCACCTCATCCACAATTACAAACCGAAAAGGCTTTTTCGGCAGTACCACTTGACCATCTTTCGTCTGAGCGCCCCAGCTGAGCGCCCATTCAAAATGAGCGCTCGTCGTAGAAGGAGCCCCCACCAATCCAAGGTGTTGATATTCCAAGGGAAGGGTATCCTTCCCCAGCAAGAGCTGCCCCTGTCGTTCCCCAAAAGTGAAGGAAACCTCCGCCCCTATCCCACCGATCGCTTTGCCTGTGTTCGGATTGTCATCGGTATCGAGATAGAATCTAATTCGATTATCTACCTGCCAGAGAATTTCCTGATCCACCTTCAGGTAAAAATGTAAATACTCATCATTATCAGCAATGCCCAGTTGAAGGAGATCCACTGCTCCGGGGATGGCATCGGGTTCAGCATTGTCTACAATAAGTGGGATAGCAGCCCAGTCTTCGAAGCGGCCATCAATTGCCATGTTTGACTGAGCTAAAAGAAGACTTGGATAGTAAAAGATTACTAACAGTAGGTGTAGAGATTTCATAACATAATACTACGATTTTTGACAGATAAATTTGGTATTAAACCTTACGGGCCCAGCTAAGATTGGCAATTTAGCAATCCTGTCGGCACCTCCTTCAAATCATTCGGAAACTGCTGGGGCCTCTTCGGAAAACCAAGCCGTTATTTTGGAGAAAAGACCTGCATTTTATTGAAATCACTTGCATCTTGTCTTCGACCCTAGATACACGATCATACAGATCAGATTGTATACTTATTAATTAATCCAAAGGCCAAGATATTGTCTATTTTAGAGTCTGTCTTAGATAAAGAACACAAAAGCACTACTTTGATGATCAATAGTCGACAACTGGCTGCCATTTTATTTGCTGATATCGCCGGCTATACGGCTTTAATGCAGAAGGACGAGCAGGAGGCCTTGCGAAAACTTCAACATTTCCGGCAAGACTTGGAGACCTTTGTCCCGAAATTTGGGGGGCAGATCATTCAATTCTATGGGGACGGCTGCTTGATGATCTTTAATAGTGTGGTTCGGGCGATCAACTGCTGTATTCAACTCCAGGAATCGCTAAAACTAGAACCACAAGTGCCTGTACGTATCGGGGTGCATCAGGGCGATATCATCATGGAAGGCGGCAACATTTTTGGCAATAGTGTGAATATCGCGGCCAGAATTGAATCCATGAGCATTCCTGGTGCCGTTCTGTTGTCGGAAAAAGTACGTACGGAGTTGCAGAATCAACCAGATATAGAGCTTGTATCCTTGGGACATTTTGAGTTTAAGAATGTGGAGCATGCTATTGAGGTATTTGCTATCGCTCAGGAAGGATTCCCAATTCCGCAGAAAAATGAAATTAAAGGAAAGTTCAAGCAACAAAATGAGACAAAATCCATCGCTGTCTTACCTTTTGAAAATCGCAGTTCTGATCCAGAACAAGAATATTTTAGCGACGGTATCACGGAAGAAATCATCTATGGACTTTCCCAGTTGGAGAATCTGAAAGTAGCGAGTAGAACTTCTTCCTTTGTTTATAAGCATACCAAAGAGAGTGTTGAAACCATAGCCAAACAGCTCAACGTAGATACGATCTTGGAAGGCAGTGTCCGTAAGATGGGGAATAAAGTCAGAATAGGCGTGCAGCTGGTAGACGCTCACAACGGATTTCAAATATGGACGGAGCGCTACCATCGGGAGTTAGAAGATATCTTCGAGATTCAGGATGAAATTGCAGAGAAAGTGGTCCGGAAGTTAGAGTTATCTCTACTTGGCAAGGAAAAAAATCAGCCTATAATTGGTAGAAAAACGGATAATATCAAGGCTTATCAGCTGTACCTACAAGGCAGAAATTATCTCGACCAACGCATCAATGTGGATGCAGCCCTCTCCTGTTTTAAGCAGGCCGTTGCACTTGATCCATCTTTCGCAGCTGCCTACACCAGCATTGCTTACGGCTATTTCTACAAATTGACCTTTGCGAACTACCCGCCCAATGAAGGATTTCCAAACGTACAGGAAAATGCCCAGAAGGCCTTACAGGTTGATAGTACGATAGCCGAAGCTCATACCATGCAAGGGCTGGTTGATTTCTATTACAAATACGATAAAGAAAAAGCACGTCAAGCGTACGAAAAGTCCATTCTATTGCAACCTAATGTGGCTGACACTTATCGAATCAAAGCCTATTTCCATAGCATGATTCTGGAATTTGATGAAGCTATCAGCTGTGCTGAAAAAGCTCATAAATTGGACCCCATGAGTGTCAATAACTGTATGAGCTTAGGAGACATCTACTACCGCGCCGATCAGTACAACAAAGCCTTGACTGTACTGGAGGAGCTTAGGGAAAAGTACCCAGATAATGCTACCATTAGAGATATGCTTGGCTCATGCTATCTGATGACAGGTCAGCTTGAAAAAGCTAAGTTAATCACCGAGTACCATACGGAAATTCCTAGTCAAGTTCACTTGTATACATCCAACAGGTATCTAATCGCACTTAAGTCCGGTGACCGAGAGCGAGCGAGTCAATTTCTGGAGCATATGCTGCAGTTGAATAAATCTGCCTGGGTAAACCCCTCCTTCATTTCTTTCGCCTACTTCTACTTGGGTGAAACTGAACGGGCCACTCAATATTTTCTAAAAGCTATTGAGGAACGGGATCCCGGCGTATTCTACAGCAATGTGGATCCACTTTGGCGAGAATTCAAAGAAGGACTTCCCATTATTCGAGAAAAGCTGAAGGAGATAGAACTAAACGCATAACGTTTAACTCAAGCTTATGAAAATCGGAATCGTTGGAGGATCTATCGCTGGTTGCTCCGCAGCCATACTATTGAGCAAGGCAGGCCATGAGGTGACTGTTTTTGAACGTTCATCCAAGTCCTTGATTGGGCGAGGTGGAGGTATTGGGACGACGCCAGTTCTACTACAACAGCTAAAGGAGGATGGACTAATAGACGATAACTTCCCCTCTTTTCCCATCCAGAATATGCCATTCGTCGGTAAGCGCCCAGATTTTGAGCCCTTCGGCAGAAAAGCCTGGGCCATGCCCATGAGTTTTGAGGTGTTCCATTGGAATGCTTTGTGGAGGAGCCTTCGGAAGAGGGTACCCGAAGGTAGTTACCGAGGCGGTACCGCCATTGCACATGCAGAGATGAAGGGAGACCTGGTGGTCCTGACCACCCAGCAGCATGAATCCTTTGAATTTGACTTGGTCCTCTTCGCAGATGGGTATATGTCTATGGGTCGCAAACTGTTATTTCCCGATTCAAAATTGCGATACCGAGGCTATGTGCTTTGGAGAGGTTTGTTGCCTGAAACAGAGATGCCAGGAGATTGCCCACTAGAAGATAACATCCTAAGACAATCCTATGGCCAACAGCCAGGGCACAATGTCATGTATTACATCCCCAGCCAAAATGGTTCTATATTAGAAGGTGAACGAATTTTCAATTGGGCAGCCTACATCGCGGTAGATCCTGATCAATTGGACGAACTGATGACGGACAGAGAAGGGAATATCCGTAATGGCACCATCCCTCCCGCCTGGGTACACCCCAACACCGAACAACGGCTAAAAGCATTCCTTGGCGAACAACTTCCTGACTATTATGCTGAGATCATCTCGAAAACTGAAGGGAGCTACATCCAAGTTATCTACACCCTCGATGTAGAATCCTATTATCGGGATAAGATGTGCCTGATCGGCGATGCAGGAATCGTTATCCAGCCCTTCACCGGTTCAGGCATCTTCAAAGGCTACAACAACGTCAAAGACTTGCTGCAGGCCTTGAAGGACACTGCTACACTGGAGGAAGCTCTACAGTCCTGGAGTGAGCTACAGACTAAAAGCGCTAGGCGAATATTAGCACTCGGTGAGCAAATGGAAGATGCCTTCATCTGGAAGCAATTAGATTTCTCCTCAGCCACCGAAGAGACCGTTGCAAAATGGTGGAAATCGTCTGTAACCTTTCCCGATCACTTCAGCTATGAGAGATGATCGGAAAAGATACAAGAAGCTTTAGGTAGAAGAAGACAGATAATCCGTCAGCCTTTCTCCAATAAAGTAGTTCCAACCGCCGATGCAACTTTCCCTTTTAAATTCTGGAATGTCTTGGGGAAAATCTTCTACTATATCGACCATCACCTTCAATTTTAGCTGCTGTCCCTCTGGTAGCAAAGAAAGGGTTAGGATAGATTGGCCAGGGTATTCTGCATACCTCCAGCTGTAAGCAATCTCGGCCTGGGGAATCACGCGGGTCACCTCCCATACATGGGTAAAACTCCGCCCCTCATTTGTGATCAAAAACTGAGTTTGAAAACCAACCTCCGCTTTGAAATCTGGGATGTTATCAAAATACCACTGCACCATTTCCTCTAGCTCGACCAAGGCTGACCAAAGTTTGTCAATGGAGGCGTTAATGGGATATTTCAGGATGATCGGACCTTCAGATTTTGTCATAATGGTAGTTTGTACCTCTAAGTTAACATTCTTTAATCCATCGAATGCTCACTCACATACGCCATAATCTTCTCCGCTCCGTCAATTCCAATCTGATAATCCAGCACATTTCCTGCGTTATCAATCAATACGGTGGCGGGTAGAACATCAGCCCGGTAGGCGGCACGTACCTTAGTGGTGGAGTCCACCAAAATGGGATAACTGATATGTAGCTTGTCGACAATATTCTTGATTTTATTGAGTTCTTTTTCGTCTTTTCCCCGCGATCGATAATCGGTGAACCCAACCAATCCAATCTTACGACCTTGATTTTTCTGATAGAATTCGTCGAGTAATGGCATTTCCTTTAGGCAAGGGGCGCACCAAGTAGCCCAGAAATTTAGAATAGTAAATTCATGGTTTTTCACGTAAGTGGAGAAGGCCTCCTCCCCTACCTGATTGAAGGACTGGCTGTACGTTAAAGTCGGGGCTTGACTCCCTTGTAAAATCTCAATCGAATTTTCCCTGGATTCACTGACTTTCTGAGCGCTGTATACGTTAAAATGCAAGTGGTTGACTGCCCATGAACTAGCCAATAGAATGGCAAAGCCAACTAACTTAGCCATAGCCATTTCTTTCCGCTTAACGAAAAGAAAAACCAATCCAGCTACTACAAATAACCCTCCTAAAAGAATGGGCAAAAGGTCTTTCCCTTCAAAAAAACCAGTAAAGGCCAACACGCCAAGAGCAATATTGATAAGAATCAGTAACAGTAGAAAAGGTGATATTTTTTTCATAGTGGATGAGACGCCTAAGAAAAGTATAAGGTTGCAATAAAAAGACTGAAGCTAAGGCAGCATACAAAGGAAACGAGATAGCAATCTCGGGAATCGCGCTAATTTTCGTACTTTGAAAAGTACAGAACCCCTCCTGCTATTCACCGCCCATTCTTCGGATGCCTAGGCAGGAGATTGTTTTACGCAAAGATCAACTAGTATGAACTCCAGAAGAAAGTTTCTAAAGAATAGCGCACTGTCCAGTTTGGCCATCCCGGCCTTGACAAGTTTCTCTGCAACTCCCTATCGTTTAGAAAATATTGAACCCTCTTTGGAAGGGGAGGATTTCTGGCGCCAGGTCCGTATGCAGTTCCCCTTAAAAGAAGGACAGGCCTATTTCAACACAGGTACCATGGGAGCTATGCCAGGTTATGTGCTCAATAAGGTAATCGATGATCTGCACCACAGTGCGGTGCATATGGCAGAGACCGATTATAAAGGGGAAGGCCCACAGTTGCTGAGTGGGTATGCCGATCAGAAAGAGCTACGTAGTAAAATTGGGTTGATCATCCATGCAGATTACCAGCAAATTGCCCTCACCCAAAATGCCACCTTTGGTATGAGTTATGTGGGTAATGGGCTGGACCTAAAAGCCGGAGATGAAATCGTCAATACAGATCAGGAGCATGGTGGTGGGTTTGGTATTTGGAAACTCCTGGCGAAACGAAGAGGCTGTATCTATAAGCAAGCGAAGATGCCCATCCCAGCGAATGATCCTACCGAAATATTCGACGCTATTTTCAAAGAAGTCACGGCCAAAACAAAGGTGATTGCCGTTCCTCATATTATCTCCGTCTATGGTGTTGTAATGCCCGTTAAAGAGATCTGTGCGGAGGCGAGAAAGCGTGGGATATTCACGATTATCGATGGAGCGCAAGCGGTGGGGCAGGTGAAGGTGGATGTGCAGGATATGGGCTGTGATGCCTATTATTCTAGTTTGCACAAATGGTTATTGGCCCCTTCTGGTAATGGTATTTTGTACATCCATAAAGATTCGATTGACAAGATCTGGGGTACCATCGCCAGCTATCAGTGGGAGAATGAAGAAGATCATGGCTTCCGCTTGATGCAGAATGGAACCGGGAATCAAGCATTGGTTGTCGGCCTCAATGCAGCGGTAGACTTCTACAACACGATTGGTCCCGAACGTTGGCTCGATCGAGTTAAGCAACTAGGGGATCACTTGAGAGCTGGCCTCCAAGAGCTGCCTAAAGTGACGATTCACTCTTCTACCCATCCTCAGATGTGTGCGGGTCTGACAACTTATAATGTGGCAGGAATCTCAGGACCTGATCTGCAAAAAAGGATGTGGACTGAAGCTAGGTTGCAACCTAGATCTGTCGGAGAGGAATTGGTGCGGCATTCCGTGCATATTTATAATAGCATGGAGGAGGTGGATCAGGCATTGGCGGTGATTGCGAAGGTATAATAGCCCCCACGATTACCTCAATTTATTGACCAGTCCACTTGTATAGAAATCCCAACCTCAGCACCTGGGTTTCAAAGAAATTTTGATAAATGGCAGTAAAATTCTGATCCGTAATCTCCTGACGAATACCAAAGCCATTAAAGATGTCACTGAAGGCAAACAGGATTTCTCCTCGGTTATCGAGTACTCCCTTTTTCACACCCAGATCGATGGAGGAACGAGCCAATTGTCTACCCTGAGGTATGTTTTTGGGCCCCATGTAAATGCCGCTGAGTTGGATATTCCAAGCATTGCGCAATGCGATTTGATTATTGATCTTTAGCTCCCAGGTTTGGTTGGTGGTTTTGTCGATGGTGAAGGGTCTTTCCGTAGGAAAGAGCAATAGGCCTTGAGCACCGTCTACGACATTATTGTACCAATTAATGCTGGCCGACAGCTTCAGGAAATTATCAATATTTTGATCCAATAATAACTCAATGCCCGTATTGGAACCACTCCCTACATTTTGATAAATCTTATTGATGATATCGTAATTGGGCTCAGAAATATCAATGCTATATACTCGAGTGAAGGGATCGTCGATGATCCGATGGTAGGTGGAAAAGAAAATGCTCCCCAGGTCCCAGATACGCTTATAAGCTAGTTCGAAAGTCTGGGTGAACTGAGGCCGCAAGTAAGGATTGCCTACTTTCAGCAACTCAGGGTCATCGTATTTTGGAAATATCCGCAGTTGGGGCTCACCCGGTCGATCTACCCTTCGATTGTAAAATAGCGAGAGACTATTTAGCGGGCTTAGCTTGAAGGTGAATCGTACGTTGGGGTACACCTCAAAATAGTCGTAGGCATCGTTCTCTGGATAGTAGGTGTTTTCGGGAGCAATATCATAGAATACGTCTGTCTGTTCAATTCTCAATCCCCCTTCGATATCAAAGCTTTGTTTTTCCAGAATGTAGTTAAAATAGCCCGCCCAGATGTTCTCTCCCCAATCCGACCACTCCCCTAGTCCCAGGTAAATGACGGACTGTGGCCCACGATTGATCTCATAAGTTACTGGGATGGTCCGAAATTGGACCCTGGCCCCTAACTCCAGTCTACCGCTTCTTAATGGCTTGACATAATCGCCCGTAAAATAGGTAGTATGTTCCGTAGCGATGATGTGGGTCATATCATTGGCCTGTCGCAAGGCCGAACTATCGTTCAAGAAATAGGATTCGTCTTCCCAGCCTCGGGAATATTGAGCTGCAAAATTCAATTGGTGTCCTGCTTCCTGAAAACGATACTGGTAATCCATTCGAAAACTTAGAAAACCTGTTACCTCTTCCTCTCTCCAGTGCCAATAACGACTGCGCTGCTCATCATTCAGGCTGATATAAGGCACCTGAGCGGTATCTACATGACTTTCATAATCAAATATGGTGGAGAAGCGCAAGGTATTTCGGGGATTCAGCTCATAATCGACACCACCTTTGATTACGGAATGAGTCTGGGAGCGATTCTCAGGAACCTGAGAAATGATCTTACGCCCATCGAAGTACTGCCTGGTTGTAAACTCGTTATTGGGTAGCTTTCGCTGACGGATCACCTCAGCTTGTAAATAACTATTTACCTTCCCGCTACGGTAGTTCAGACTTAGATTGGGAATGTATTTGGAATTGACATTATATCGTCCTAAGTCAGTAGGCAGATCAGACTTACGGGTGGTCAATTCCCCCAATCCATAGGTAAAACCTATTGATCCATTGAAGCCGACCTGGCGCTCCTCCTTGTAGATAATATTGATAATCCCCGCCATGCCACCAGCGTCATATTTAGCGGAAGGATTATTGATGATTTCAATCCGTTCAATATTGGCGGCGGGAATGTTATTCAAACCACGCTGGTTTCCAAAACCCGTCATCGCCGATTGCTGGCCATCGATCAAAATGGCTACCTGATCACTACCTCTGAGTAGGACTTTACCTTCTTGGTCGATAGAAATGCCCGGTAACGCCCGCATGGCATCAGCCACCGATCCCCCCATTTGTGCCACCTGATCATCCATATCAAATGACTTTCGGCTTAGAGAGGCATCTACGGTGGCGCGTTCGGCGGTCACCGTTACTTCTTGCAGTTGTGTAGTAAATTCTTTGAGAAAAACCTTACCGATATCGTAGACGTCATTCTTCTGGCCAATTAGAATCGGTGTCTTTACGGTTTTATATCCCAGGTAAGTGCACGAGATAATAAAGTTGCCTCTCTGGTTCGTCTTCAAGGTAAAGCGTCCTTCCTCATCCGTTACGGTACCATTAAGAATCTCCTCCTCCCCTTTTGCTACGAGGGCAACGCTTACGAATGGGAGCTCAGCATGCGTATCTATATCAAATAGCCGCCCAGAAACTGATATATCACCTTGTGTAAGCCCGCCCACCACAGTGATCACGACAAAAAAGAGGCTGAAAATTGTTTTCATAAGTCGGTTTAGTATTGGAACTCATATAAACTTATTCATCTGGACTGCGACCTAAATCCTTGAATTTCCTGGGCTTCAGCTTCCGGCCGGCAGGCGGGTTTCTCGTCCCGTACTTTTCAAGTACGAAACTTAAAAGCAGCTTCGCCAGTAAATCCACTGCTTTGGCCTCGTCAGCAGCCAATAAGTTTAAATGAGTTCTTGTTTTATCTATTGACTCTGCTAAATTTCAAATATTATCTGCAAAGTGCAAATCCCAATTCTCTGCTTTACAGCTTGCAGACTAGCTTAAAGACTAAACGGCATGAAATGGTCAACAGGATCACTAAGCCTGAGCGCTGATTACTCACCATAGAAGTTCTAGCCCACTCTTATCTTTAACATTGCTTACCCAGAGGATAATATATCCAAAGTACCGAGAAAACCACTTCTTATTCCTCCCCTGTAATCTGCATCAGGGCCTTGAACAGTAGCTGTTTTTCTTTATTCCTGAGACCTTCGGTAGTTAAACGAATAATGAAATGTGATCGGACTTGTCTTTTGGAGGCTTTTGGCGCTTCCCAAAGTTTCAGCTCACTAATGCTGGCCAGAATCTGCTTACCGAGCTCCAGCAAGGCTGGTCTAATTTCGGTCTTGAGGTCTCCGAAATTCTGGTCAGGATCAAATCCATATTCCTCCCAATGCTTAAACCAATACTGTTGAATTCGCTTAGCAGCTCGAATCTGCCCCTCAAAAAACCTTTGAGTCGTGATGGGATCAAGTCCAAAAGTAATCGCCTGAGTCATACTGTTTTGAATGACAATTTCTTCCCGTTCCAAATCCTCGATAGCCAGCTGGTGTTCCCATTTATAGGCCGCCACCGCCTTCATATAGGACAATCTTTCATTGACTAGTTCAGCCAGTTCGGCCAGAGGTATTGACTTTTCGGGGCCCTGCTTGGCTGCATGTGTCATCAGTGGTGGACTGATGATCAACAGAATCATAAAGAATGAAAATATTATAGGTCTCTTCATGGGATGTATTTTATGCACAAAAGAACGGATAGGTTTAATCAGTTTTCAACAGCACTGGCTTTGATACCTGCACCCTACAAAGGTGCATTAACTCTTATTCCTTTGTGTGGACTATTGTTTCAAGTCCTTGACTTGTTATTCAACAGGAGCACAATAGCTGTTGTCCCATTCTATTTATTCGCTGCTGTAATCCTAACCAGCTACCATTCTTTCTTTCTCAAAGTAAGTTTTTATCTGAACCCAAGCCCCACAATTACCTTACAAATTCTCACCTCCTCTTATAGCATCTTTTAATCAGACATCAAACTCTGTAGGGGGTTCCTAATAGCCGATCTTATCGCCTGAAAACTTACGGTCAAAAGGCATAGGAGTAACACGCCACTGCATGTTGCAAGGAAAGCCCACCAAGGGATATTTGTTTGGTATTCAAAATGTTCTAACCAATTGCCCAGAGCATAATAGGAGATTGGACTTGCGAGCAGACACGATGGCAAAACCAATACCACAAAATCGATAGAGATCATTTTCCAAATCGTAAAGATCGAGGCACCTAATACTTTTCGGATACCGATTTCTTTTGTTCGTTGCTCTGCCACAAACGAAGCCAAGCCAAACAACCCCAGACAGCTGATTAAAATAGCAAGTACGGCAAAAATTCCAGAAAGACGTGCTATTCGTTCTTCGGCAGCAAACTTTCGTTCATGCTCCTGGTCGACGAACCTGTAATCAAAGGGTATCGCTGGAAGGTATTTGCTGAACACTTCTTCAACCGCAGCCAGGGCTTCTTCCGTGCTCTTATTCGGATTCAATTTTAGAGCCATGCAGTCCAGGTGACTCCTGGCTCTTGCGCTACTTATCCCTTTCTTGGGTTTGGCAGCGGGCATGTTCCCGGCTTTGTACCTTTCCGGCTTCAAGCCGGTGGAAGCCTTGAAAGGACGGCTAGCCAAACAATCGGTAGCTCACTTGAGCCGTAAGGGCCTCATCGTCTTTCAATTTACCACAGCCATCGTACTGATTGGAGCTACCTTTACTGTTTGGCAACAGATGAACTTTATTCGTGATACCACTAGGCCTGAATCGCAAGAACAAGTAGTCATTTTACAAATTAATAAAATCCTTGCTGAAAAATTCCAAAGCCTCAAACTAGAACTGCAGAAGATAGCAGGTATACAAAAAGTTAGTGCGGGGAGTAATATTCCTACTTTCTACGGCGATAGCTGGCCGGTGATGTTGAATCAGAATTCGCCGACTATCCAAATGGAGAATTATACCATTCAGGACGATTACCTGGAGACCATGGGATATGAATTATTAGCTGGCAGAACACTTAATAGTCAACTGCAATCTGATATCGACGAAGGCATATTACTAAACGAAACGGCCATGACTTCCCTTGGATTCCTGGAACCAGAAGAAGCACTAGGGCAAGAAATACTATGGGGAGGGAGTACTAAAAAGCAAGCCAGGATAGGAGGTATCGTGAAGGATTTCAACTTCGGGTCGTTCCATGAAAAGATTGAGCCCGCTATTTTACAGTTTGCTCCTTATGAAT
>JAHQWA010000244.1 GCA_019634045.1 Saprospiraceae bacterium | reverse complement strand
GGATTGTTTCGCCGGTTTATTCAGGGCTATGTTAGTGGCCGCAGGGCTGCTATTAGTTGGTGCAGGTATCGCATAGAAAAATCCCTGATTCCCACCAACGGCACCAATATTGGGTCCTTTCTTAAAGTTGGAATGATCCTTTTGGACGGGTACTGCGAAGCGGCCGTCAGCCATCATACCAAAGGCGTATACATCCAGCTTATGCTGTACAAAAGCAGCTTGTACTTCGTAGCTAGTAGCCACCTTACCACCCTTCTGAGCAGCTAATGACTGTGCTTGCGCCAGGTTCACGCCCGCCTTGTTGTAGAACTTGACAAGTTTAGCCGGGCCTCCGCCTTTTGTGGTTGCGTTTTTAAAGGCACTTTCCGTGATGGTTGGCGGTTGAAACCCGGGTACGTTTGCCACTACAGTGGTTTTGGCACTTCTGTTAGCAGAACTTCTAGGTATCGACCGTGGATCAACTGGTCGGATCATGATCGTTGCTTCAATCGCCCAATCCTGCAAAACTAGATGATCATTGTCCTTAAAGACTAGTTTGTGGGTATAGGGCTGATTAGTAACCAATGCCTTGGTTGGGATTTGTCCCCACTTCACCTCCGCTAACTCATTGCCACAACAGTGATCTGAATCCCACATCTCGGCACTAAAATCCACGGTCAAGGTAGGAAAACGTCCGTTTTCATCGGCGCGTTGATAAAATGGATGCCAGGTGCGATTGGCGAGACTACGCTCATTGGGATCTTGGAAATGTATTTCCCAATTACTATTGAAATTGCCCGTGTAATTAGGTACATCGAATAGAGGAATTTCAACATTACTTCCACTTACTCTAGCTTTGATAAAGCCTTTTCCTCTCTTATCTGCATCATCAATATGCTTGGTTACCTTAATCTGAGTGACTTGCATTTCGTAGGCCCGCTCCGCTCTGTTTTCGTAGTCATTGAGCTTAGCTTTTTGCTTTCGGACGGCCTCAGCTACTTTCTGCTTGATGCCATATCTATCTAGATCGGCTTGGGTAAGTCGAGATTTCAAGATCTTAGCATCAATCAGGTCAGTAATTTCGCCCAACTCTACTTCAATTGCTGTTTGTGTACCCGAGGCACTCCATCCAGATCCGGAGTTGGTTATTGAACCGCCAATGGCATAATATCGGCTATTGCTATTAGACAATATTTCCCGCATTTCCTGAGACTGTGTTTGACTAAATCCTATTGAACCACCAACTGACTTGGACGATCCTGGTCTAATAGTCTTCTGATCTTCGAATTCTGATTTATCGGTTGTTTCTGTTGTTGGTTTGGTCTTACTGGCTTCAATGCCGACCTTCAGGTTCAGCTTTTTGCGTTTTGCCTCATAGAATTCGCTTTTGCTAACACTGGTATACTGCGAATACGTTCCTCCGTAAATTACTGCGGTAGGGTAATGCGAGCCGAAATCTTGGACGAATTGGTCTGCATCTGCTTGTGTTCTGATGCGGCCTACGCGCTGGATGAATTTGTCGTCAAACTCTGCTGCATTTAACCGAGTGTCAATGCGAAAATCTTTATTCTTTTGCTGCTTAATATAGTATACATAAGATTGGTTGCTGGTCTTTTCAAATTCTTCACCATACGAGAAGTCAATACTAGGCTTTACACCTTTTACTTTGCCTGCTGCTGCCAAGGAAAGATTCCATTCCTTCTTGAATGCATTTTCCGTATGATATTCTGTGGTATTCATCAAGCCGTCCTGATCGGAATCAGCTCCTGTGTAATGGAAGCCTACCGGAAGGATAGTCCCCTCAATCTTTTGTAGGTAGTAGCTCCTAGTAGCAGAAGGCTGCAACTGATTACCAATACCCTTGAAAATCTGATTAGGCCTAAAGCCATCAATAACTCTTCTCGGACGATATTTAGTAATATCAACGCCAAACAGATTGTAGCTGATTCCAAGAAATCTGGTAGCTTGATTATTATTGCCTAGATTTCCATATAGTTCAAAGAAGGGCACTTGAGGACTCAAAAGAATGTCCTCGTGCTCCCCTCTGGTCCCATTCATGAAAATTCTATCGGTTCTTACGTTTGGATTTCCTTTGACTTCTGCATAAACAAAGTCTCCTACTTGTAGAGTGGCGTATCTGAAAGAACCAACATGACCATCCACCTCTATGGTTTGTTTGGTGGTTTGCTGGCCATTGGTAGCTTCTGAGACAACATAAACTGTGATGGGTTGATCTAGTTGATTGACAAACTTGCGTTTGACGGTTTGTGCGTCTAGCTGGAAAGTCCAGCAGAAGCAGAATAGTAAAATTGGGGTTAATACCTTAATAGTGTTCATACTAAATGATTTTGGACGGTAGATAAATTAAGCACCAAATCAAAATTATCTATAGTTAATGAAGGCGACTTTTTAGCAGACTCTTTGTTGCTCAAAGCCTCACTTAGCTAAGGCTAGGCTCGGTTTTCGCGCCTCGATTCTGCCAAAAATTCACTCCTCTTTTTCCTATACATAATTATGTTCTGGTGCTTAGATTCTGAAAGAACCTATAATTGAGTCTTCTCGTCCATAAAATTAAGGGGGCAAGGGGGGGGATGCGCTGGCTATTGTCTAAAGGGTAGGAATTATTGTCTAAGTGGTAAGGAGGCGATGATGAGCGGGAAGAATGGTTCTTATTGTTCGAATCAGTGTGCGCAGCCTAAGATCAGCATTCCACCGAGGAAAATGACAGCCTGTAGATCTTGAGTAGAAAGCAATCTTCTCAGCGGTTGGTCAAGAAATAAAGTCGAAATGATGGCGGAAGCTACCAGAAGGGCCAACATCCAAAATCGCTTTTCCCTTGCGGATGAAAAAAGAGACACCAAGTTCACACCCATAGCACCTTTCCATCTGCTTCGTGCCAAGTGAGATAGTCCTGCCCAAAGCGTTCATCGATCTTCCCACGTTTAACCTTTAGGGTGGGAGTAAGCAGTTCATTGTCAATGGACCAATGTTCCTGTTGAATTATTACAGTGGAAATTCTCTCGTACTTCGCTCGGGTGCCATTAATTTGCTGTACCGTACTATATACGGATTGTTCTATGGTATGTCTATTGGCGGCAGCCCCGATTTCAGATAAGTTAACTAAAGCGATAGGTTGGGGTATGCCCAAGCCTGCGACGCATACCTGTTCGACATATTCATTTTTCATGATGGCTTCCTCTAGTGGATTGGGCGTTACATAACTACCTTTTGAGGTTTTAAAGGCATCCTTTACCCTCCCGATCACTCGCACAAAGCCATTGTCGTCAATGGTGCCCCGGTCACCACTATGCATCCAACCGTCAATGAGTACCTCGGCTGTTTTCTCTGGATTCTTGTAGTAACCCTTCATCATGTAAGGACTACTCATTAGAATCTCACCGGTTTCCGGCGCAAGCTTCACGGCTCCAAATGGGATGGCTTTGCCGACAGAGTCATTCGGCGTATTCGCATCAGGTCCATTGGTCATCGAGCCACAGACCTCCGTCATGCCATAGGCCTCGGTTAAGTGGATGCCTAGTTGTTGGAAAAAAGCTTTGATGAAGGCAGGTGTGATGGCGGCTCCAGTTCCAGCTATTTGCAAATCCCGCATTCCCATTGCGGTTCTAAGTTTCTTCTTGATGAGCGTAGAAATGATGGGGATTTTGAGTAGGGCGGTTAGGCGCTTTTGTGGAATCTTGGCAGTAACACCTAGGTAGAATTTGGTCCAAATACGGGGAACGGCAAACAATAAGGTGGGTTGTGTATCCTGTAAGTTCTTAGCAAAGGTATCCAGGCTTTCTGCAAAAGACATGGTCCCGCCCATCCAGAGGGTAGGAAGTTCAACGCCAATTCTTTCACCCACGTGGTTTAGGGGGAGATAGGAGAAGGTCCGGATCTCCTCAAGTTTAGAAACCCCAATCCAATCCGTCTTTAGCTCGTTGAACATGATCATTGCTGGAGATCGATGTACATGCATAACGCCCTTCGGCGTCCCTGTCGTTCCCGAGGTAAACTTGATGGTCCACAAATCATCTAGTCCCGGTACGAAATTGTCTAAGTAGGCTGGGCTATCTGCAATCAACGCATCCCAATCTTCTCCGATTGATACTTCAGCATTTCCGGCATATTGTGGAAATCTGATGGCCAAGATGGAAGCCGGGATAGCTTCAGACCGATTGCCCCAAGCATCTAATTTACCTAGAAAGATAGCTTTCAGGTCTCCCAACTCTACTACCTCCGCGAGTTGATCCTTCGGTAGACTTGCATATAGGGGGACGGATACAAACCCTCCCATCATGATCGCCAAATCGGCCAATATCCAGTGATAACAATTCTTGGAATAAATGCCCACGTGATCCCCGTTCTGTAGTCCATTCTTTTGCAGTGCAGAAACCATTTTTCTGGCTTCGAGTCCTGCCTCGGCATAGGTGAGGGTCTTCCATTGATCGCCTTTGGGCTGGCGTAAGAAGATCTTTTCCGGAGTAGTTTTTTCCCAATGGTAAAAGCGCTCGATCAGCGTGGGAGGTGTAGGTGTTGAAGGATTCATAGTCGCAAGTTCTATTGGCAGAGAATGTTAATTTACTAACAAATTGCTTTCCAGTAATAAAGTTTACCTTCATTTTTGTGGAACTCTATTGAGAGGAGTGTCAAGAATGCTGGTCTATGGAGCAAAGGCTTTCCTCCAAAAACAAGAAAAGGAGTCGATCTGCACCGACTCCTTTTCTATCTTGGGATTATTATTGTTGAATCTTAGAAGCTATCTTCTTGTAGCTTTTACTCTTGATCGAATCTAATCTCCTGTATTACAGTAGTTCCTCCGCTCATTTTCATGTAGATGTACACGCGATACGTGTTGTCAGCCGTCACTAAATTTCCGATGCAGTACTGAGAGTCACTCGCTGGGGATGACCCGTGGTGCAACTGGCTGAAGGATTTGGGCTGATGCTGGGTGAAGAAATTCTTTACAATCTGCACCGCTTGTGCCTTACTGTAAATATCTTCATTCTCCATCACAGACAGTTCGATTGAATTGTCGAAGTACTGACCCAAAGCTTCTGCATCACCGGTATTCATAGCTCTAGAAATACTAGCAAGGCTGAATTCGTTCGTAGTAGTTAGCGATGAAAAAAGCATTACAAACAATAGCGTTTTCATGGTATTGCTATTTAGTTAACAGTGTTGGAGGAAGGAGGGCTAGCCACAACTAACCGTTGATGGGCATTTCAAGAGCAGCCTTGTGGTGTACCGTTTTCCTCCTTAATTAGTATGTGATTCAACTCATATTGAAGTTCATACTAATTTATTCAAAAAGATTGAGAATTCCTTGAATAATCAATCCATCTTTAAGACGATAATTCGTTTTGGAAGTAACGCCTTGGTGATCCGAAAGGTTGAACCTCTCCACATCTTATAACGTCGGGAGCTAGTGTTTCGTGTGTTGCGGACTGCTTTTTTTGCTGTTTTTTTGATTTAAGGCGCTGATTGTTAGTTGTTTAATAGTTTTGGCGAAGAGGGGAGGCGATGGATACAGGCTGAATTGTTAAAAATTTCTAAAGAATTGACATTCGTGACCTTTGGCTTAGTGTAGAATTAACAAGAAGTTCTCTTCAACTTATTTCCTCTTCAGACTGAAGTTGCTATTTTTGTGGCCATGAAGCAGAATCGTGTCCTTTTAGCTATCCTTGATGGGTGGGGCCATGGCCCAAAGCCCGAAGTCAGTGCCATCGCGCAAGCACAAACACCATTTATCGACAGCCTATATCAGCAATATCCCCATGCTGAACTGATTACCTATGGAGAAGAAGTAGGATTGCCAGATGGACAGATGGGAAATTCCGAGGTGGGGCATTTGAACATTGGCGCAGGCCGGGTGGTCTATCAGGAATTGGCGAGAATTAATAAGGCAATCAGAGAGAAGACTTTGGCTAGTAATGCTGCTTTACAGCGAGGCTTGACTTACGCCAAAGAGAATGATAAGGCCCTACACCTGATTGGCTTGGTTTCTGACGGTGGGGTGCATTCTCATATCAACCATCTGAAAGCGCTATCTGATATTGCCGTGGAGGCAGGACTTACCAAAATCTATATTCATGCCTTTATGGATGGTCGAGATACCAGTCCAAACGGAGGGAAGGGATACCTGACTGATCTGTTAGGTCATATTGAACACCAACCCACAGCCTTGGCTAGTGTGATTGGACGCTACTATGCGATGGATCGAGACAAGCGTTGGGAGCGTATCAAATTGGCCTATGACCTTTTGGTCAAGGGGGAAGGAGAATCTTCTAAGGATGTGCTTAGTTTAATCCAGCAACGTTACGCAGAAGGTGAGACAGATGAATTTTTGCAACCGATCCGTTGCCTGAATGAGGCGGGAGAGCCCGTGGCAAGTATCAAGAATGGCGATGCCGTCCTATGTTTCAATTTTAGGACCGACCGCCCTCGGGAAATTTCGGAGGTATTGACACAAAATGATATGCCGGATTTCGACATGCAGAAATTAAGTCTGCATTACATGACCATGACCCGCTACGATGATACCTATGAGGGGGTTGATGTGTTATTTACCAAGGAAGACCTTAAAAAAACCTTAGGCGAGGTGCTATCTGATGCCGGAAAAACTCAGGTGCGCATTGCCGAGACTGAAAAATATCCACATGTTACCTTTTTCTTCTCCGGTGGCCGCGAAGCAGCATTTGAAGGAGAACGTCGCATTATGATTCCTTCTCCGAAAGTAGCCACCTATGACCTACAACCTGAAATGAGTGCGCTGGAATTGACCAGTGCCATCGTTGCTGATATCGAAACCAACCAACCGGACTTCATTTGCCTAAACTATGCCAATACAGACATGGTCGGGCATACCGGTGTATTTTCAGCTGCGGTTAAGTCAGCAGAGGTCGTTGATAGTTGCACTCGCGATTTGATCACCACAGCTTTGGAACATGATTATCATATCATTGTTATCGCTGATCATGGCAACTCAGATTTCATGCAGAATGAAGATGGTAGCCCAAATACTGCACATACCAAAAACCCAGTGCCTTGTATCTTTGTTAGTAAGGAAGCTGAAGGGAAGCAACTCAAAGATGGTAAGTTAGGGGATCTAGCCCCTACTATTCTGCATTTATTTGGCATTGCTATTCCCGCAGAAATGGATGGGGACTTGCTAATCCAATAGTTGAGCAGCGGAAGCTGATGACTTTTCCTAATTTTAAACGTGATCTAAGACCGTGCTCTATGGCCTTGGAGCTACTTCATACTTTAACCTAATTCGTCTATGATCCGCCTTTTTCCATTGTTATTTATCAGCATATTAGCCTTGTCTATCTTCCAATGCCAGTCGAATACGAGCATAAGTACCGACCTGGAGGAGAAGAACTTCTTTGATCTACGCGCGTTTTTTGAAGCGGAGATAGTTCGTTTACAGGAGGAAAATCCAAAGATCAAAAAAGAAATAGAGATCAATGGTAAAAAGGAACAGAAGACACAGGAAGGGGTGGATTTTGAAAAAGAATTGGCCATTTTTATCCGTTCCGATATCAATAAGCCGGCATGGGTGGATAAGTATGGTGTAGATAGCATTATGTCATCAGATGACTTAATCCGTGTGGATTATATTGCTTTGGATTCAACGCTGAAAACTAGATTATTATCCGTTGAATTTGAAGACGCTATGGTAAATAAAGTCACTATCACCAATAAGACGGCGTCTCCTCTCATTCAATCCAAGCAACAACTCACCTTTGAGCCCAATAAGGGCTACCAGATCGCCAATCAGCAGGATTTATCATTAAGTGATGATAGTCAGCTGCGTATCATCGCCACTTTCGAGCGATAAGCATAGGCCCTCAAGACAAAGAATGTAGCAGAGCGAAAGTGAAAATCACCTTCTGCTCTGCCAATCCTCAGATACCATCAGAAAACAGATGGACTGATCCTTCCTTTTAGTGTTCAGGAAGAGCGACATTCCTATAAAACCGTGTTTCAAAATGTGTGAGGGTTACGCTTCCGACTGGATACCGACTTTCAAGATCCAGCGGATTTCTAATACATGTCACTACTATAGTATGGAATACTGTCTCTCAAAGCTCTAGTAGGTTTAGTCCCACCGGGCAACACATACTTGTCCGACTGCCAAGGCAGATGGTAGGTGCCAGGCTTTACCTGGTCTTTGCGTAGAGGATTATTTGTAGTTGGGGAGAACTTGGCTAATGGATTTACTTAGCTGTTGTTGGACGGGATCCAACTAAATGATGTCTTATGATGCAAATATATAAAAAAATATAATATTTAAAAATATAGCCTAGCAATCATAAAGAATGGGGAAGCGGATAAGGAAAGATAGCTAGGAAATAAAAAAGAGGCAGCGCCACCACAGCACTACCTCAGCCCTAACCAAATAAAACCAAATTATATTTTAAAACAGCCTTCGCTGATTTTTTTTGCTTCTTACTTATTGTAAGTTTTACAATTACAAATTTATTAAAAAAAACTTAAACTTTTTTCAATTGCGCCACTAAAATTACCTTTTTCTTCTGAAAAATTTATAAAACGCGGTTTTGCCCTATTTTAGACTATTACATATGTTCAAATTGTCATTTTTTATTCCGGTATATTGTTTCTTGATAAGCTTTGTTGCGAAATTTTGCTTGGTCAAGGAATTGTAGGCGGAATTTTTTTCTGTTCCTATCATAGATGCCTTTTTCCGCTCTTTTATGATTTTTTTTTTTGTTCGGATGGCTTTTTGACAAATCCATAAAAATTCCTTTCAAAGGCTTAGTTTCGCTCGTAAAAAGTGTCAAAATGAAATTTCTCCCTTACTTATTGAGTTGTTTTTTTATTCTAAGCTCTTTATTTTCTGTTGGTTATGCTCAGTCCGCGAAATATGAGGAGGATGCCCGGTTTATCCGAAAGATCTATGATGAGGCGATGACACAAAGCCAGGCTTACGAATGGTTAAGAAGTTTAACCAAGGATATTGGAGCAAGATTAGGGGGCTCTCCGCAGGCAGCGGCGGCGGTTGAGTATACCAGACAAATGTTGGATACCATGGCATTGGATAGCGTCTACCTGCAGGAATGTATGGTGCCACATTGGGTGCGAGGTGAGAAGGAGGTGGTCCGGGTGGTGAATTCATTTAAGATGGGATCTGTGGATCTTGATGCTTTGAGTTTAGGAAATTCGATCGGTACCGGACCCAAAGGGGTTACGGCCCCGGTAGTAGAGGTCAAGAGCTTAGATGAATTGGAAGCCTTAGGTAGAGAAAAAGTCGAAGGCAAGATTGTTTTCTTCAATCGACCGATGGATCCCCGGCAGATGAATACCTTCGCAGCCTATGGCGGGGCTGTGGATCAGCGAGCACTAGGCGCTTCCAGGGCTTCCAAATTGGGAGCAGTAGCCGCCCTGGTTCGCTCCATGACCAATGGCTTGGATGATATACCTCATACCGGTGGGCTTATGTATGAAGAAGGAGTGATGCCGATTCCTGGTTTGGGTATTAGTACATTGGATGCGGAGCTGTTGAGTAGCCTAGTTGCAGCGGAAGAAGTCCGGGTATACATTCGCAACACTAGTCAAATGATGAGTCCTAAACTTTCTTACAATGTAATTGGAGAAATTAAGGGTTCTACTAAGCCAGAAGAAATCATCTTAGTGGGTGGACATTTGGATTCGTGGGATGTAGGAGAAGGGGCACATGATGATGGTTCAGGCTGTGTGCAATCGATGGAGGTACTACGACTACTGAAAGCGCTGGGATATCAGCCGAAAAGAACCTTGCGCTGTGTGCTATTTATGAATGAGGAGAATGGCTTGGCTGGCGGGCGGGCCTATCAGGTAGCTTCCGATGCAGCCGGTGAGTACCATATGGCAGCTATTGAATCAGATCATGGAGGCTTCACGCCAAGAGGATTTACGGCGGATGGAGACGCAAGTATCTTTACCAAGAAATTCAGAAAGGTCAATAAATGGCTACCGCTATTAGAACCTTATGGATTGAGGCTAGCCAAAGGGGGATCTGGAGCAGACATCAATGGTTTAAAATCGCAAAAGGGACTATTGTTTGGATTGGAGCCTGACACGCAACGCTATTTTGATTATCATCATACGGCTGCCGATGTGTTGGAGGTAGTGAACAAACGTGAACTAGATTCTGGTGCGGCAGCGATGGCAGCCTTGGTGTACCTGCTGGATAAGTATGGATTGGACTAAAGAACTGTTTTCCGATAGGCAGATGGGGTTTTTCCGGTCTGTTTTTTGAAGACGCGATTGAAGGTACTCTTGTGCTGAAAACCACAATCTATGGCAATGGCCAATATAGAATAATGTTGGTAGTTAGCATCTGTTAAACGAGCCTTAGCCTCTTGAATGCGATAGTAGTTGGTCAGCTCATTAAAATTGCTCTGCATCTCCAAGTTGATCACCTCCGAGAGCTGATGACTAGGTATGCCGGACAGGGCTGCTAGGTCTGCCAGGCGGAAATCACTGTTTAGAAAGGGCTTTTCCTGTTCTAGTAGTTGCTGTAAGATTTTAGCGTACTTTTTACGAACATCGTTCTTGAGCGCTGAAGTGCGATACTTCTCCTGAGTCTTCATGGCTGGGCGCTCAACCGCAAATGAAGGCTTTAGAATGAAATAGCCTGCCGAATGTATACTTGCTACTAAAACCGCCGCCATGGCAAATTCCAAAGTATAAGTTGACCAATCCAGAGCAAAACCGCCGAACTGGATGAGGAGCTGAATAATCACTGCCAGGCCGACCCATAGAAAGACTTTGGGGAAACTACTTTTCTTAGCCGGAAAATCGTGCGCCCGAGAAAAAAGGTAAAAGCTTAGCCCAAGGTATCCCAGCAGCAGATACATAGGGTAATTACTCCACAACAAGATGCTCCAGTTGACGCCCTCCTCTGGATTCATTAGCCATTGAATGATAACTATCTTCTCCGCCACTGGCTTTTGAGCAGTTTTCCAGGCCTGGAAACTGGCCCATAACACAGGTATAAGATGTGCGAGATGAATGGGTTTCCACCGGAATCCAGGGTTCAGCTTTTCTTTGATAAGAAAATAAAGGCCGGGGCCAATTAGTAGTAAGGATGGATAGAATAGCCCCAGCAGATGGGGTTGGATAAGGATGTAATTTGTCAGGAAGAGTAGTAGGTTTAACAAAAACAGGGAGCTGGCTACTATGACGGAGAGGAGAAGGGCCTTTGACCGCAACGACTCCTTCCTCAGGCAAATCATACAGCTTAACCAGAACCCATGTAGGCAAGCTGCGCCCAAGAAAAAGGTTAATACCTGAACATTAATCGGGTGTAGGTTTTCCATGTAGTTTTGATTAGATCCACGAAATACTAGAAGCCATCTCAAAGAGATTTTTGATGGTGAAAAAGAGAAATTTTGAAATCAAATGAGGCGCAAAAACGAAGCATAGGCATAGCTAAGCGCTGCTTTTTGCAACGAAATGTGACTTCGAAAGTACCTTTTGCAACCCAAAGGATGTTTTTGAGCTGGCTTCTATTAATTGATTGTCTCTAAGCGGAAGCCTATGGCTGCCATAAGCAGTTAAACCAGCATCAATGCTAACTCAGGCAAAACCCTCCACGGTGAAGTAAGCTCAATGCTTGATTAGAGCCTGCTTACTGATGATCTTATTGTTCCTACTTAGGGTGATAAGATAATACCCGCTTTGCAATCTGCTGATGTCAATGGGATTGCCGATCCAGCTTACTTGGTGGACTTCCTGACCCAGGTAGTTCTGTATCCTCAAATCAAGTTGTGGGTAGGGGGCTTTGAGTTCAAGGAATGTATGGGCTGGATTTGGATAAAGAAGGATCTGATCTCTTTCGCTCTGTCCGGCCGTTGAAGTTGCTAGGCCACAATAGGCAGACTGATATTGCTCGAAATAATGCAATTGGAGATACGCATTGATACTAAGTGTGAGACTATCGGCAAATCTTTCACGAGTGGGCGCATCCCAGCGGACATCCCGATTACACTCTATTTGAATACCATCAATCCTACCTCCATTTTCTGAGCTGTGCCTACCTGTATTATAGCCTCCGCTAAAGTAATCCTCACTCCCTTCCGGGTGTGGATCTTGAGTGCTGGGAACAGCTGGAAATCCTCTATTCTCCAACATCGTGCCTAAACTGGACGAACCCCTCAATAAATCAGCGTGTGATAAGGCTTGCAGATTTTCGCCGACCAAAGCCCTGATACTACTTTCCTCTATCAAGCTTGCTTGATTCAGTTGACTATCCGTTTGTTGTAATTGCGTTCGGCTTAATCGATAGCCCAATTCTACACGTTGTATCTCATGTCCGTGTCCATGCAGATCCAAGAATAAGCCACGGCCATAGTCCGCTTCGATTTGAACTTTGGCGAGATCGATATAGGCGTGATAGTTGTGATAAGCTTCTTCTACTATTGGATTCCCATCCGCTGCGGTGGTGATCGATCGATTAGCATCAAATCTATTTCTGTGCAATAGATTTATGATCACATGTGGATAACAACCAGTGGTGGCAAAGAAATCGTCGATGATACTTCGGGCCAGTTCCTGGGTATAGAGATCCCGGTTGTACACACATCCACTGCATTCTCTTCGAGGTATATTGGTTGGTTGCAGATAGCCACCATGAGGAACAGAAATGACCACGGGAAGATTCCCCGGTATATATTCTACATACCCAGTCGTACCAAAAGTGGAAACCCCAGGGGTTAGCACCTGCGCGGAAAGGCCAATTGAAAACAAGGGGAGTAGGGCCATAGTCACTGACTTTAGCAAAATGGAAGATGGGAAATGCTGCAGCATACACATTGGATTAAAATATTGAGCAACGCTCAGTAAATAACGCTAAAACCCAAAACTAGAAGTCCTAAATTATTAAATGCTACGCATTCGCAACGACTGTCGCATAGCTTTCGAGAAAAATCAAACGGATGCAAAGAAAGTTATTATGGTTATGTAGTGCATTAGTAGCACTATCCCTGGGGGCTGGAACTCCAGCAGAAAACACCGGAATTCCTGATTGGGTAATCGAAGACTGGAATTTCCAAATGAGTCATACTGGCATTTGGATGGCTGACAATAGTGCGTATCAGGGTGAACAGGAGCCCTATGATGCCTACGGCATGGAGTGGGAATGGGGGCTAGGTAAGAAAAGCCTGCAAGGCCGGATGATCTGTTTGCAAGGCGAAAAAGAGGTAGCCACAGTTTGGGAATTCCTACAGTTCTGGGATTTTGAAGCCAAGGCCTTGCGAATGATTCAAATTGGGGGAGATGGAATGCTCGGACAGGGAACGATAGAAGACCTTGGGGACGGTAAGTCTAAATCTTTGGAGCGATTCTGTACGCCAACCGGGGCATGTTTTGAGGTAGGCCATGAAACCTGGAAGGATCAGGGCGATTTTTACACGCAATCCTTTGATATCGTAGAAGGAGAATGGCGCAAGCGACGCCTGTACGTTTGGAAACAGAAAAGGTAAATCAAAGCCCCTAGCCAAGTAGAGGGATTTCACTTTGGCTAGGGCCTTTAACTAAGATCTAATTATCCTTTAAATAATGAGTAGGATTTGCTGTTGCAGTCGAGAAACTTTGACTGAAAACGGCAATAAAGCTCAGTAACATGCCAATGAGTCCTGCACCAAGCAATACCAACCAACTAATGTCAATTCGATAGGTAAAGTCATTGAGCCATTGATTGAGTAGATAATAGACGGGGAAGATAACCAACAGCCATCCCCACAGTACAGGCTGGCTAAACCGCTGAAACAGCGACCAAATGATATGCGCTACCGAGGCACCGAATACCTTCTTCACCGCAATGTCCTTGGCTTTGCGGCGACAGCTGTATCCCACTAAAGCCATTAAACCGAGCAGGGCGATGAAAATTGCTACGATGGAAAAGAGCAAACTCAGGCTGGCAAAGCGTTGATCTTTCTCATATTGTTGCTCCAGGCGATCATCTAGGAAACTATATTGAAAGGTAAGATGCCCGGCTAGTTCGTTCCATTTCCGTTGTAGTTGTGCAAGGGTGGCTGGAACTGAAGCCGCAGCAGAAAACTGTACCGTCAATTTTTCAAAGAGAGGGGGCCGGAGTTGAAAACTTAATGCCCCAATTTCTTCATGTAAGGATTGAAAATTGAAATTCTCCACTACGCCAACGACTCTCCCTCTTGTATCCCACTGATAAAATTCTTTACCGATAATCTCCTCCGGACTTTCAAACCCCAATAACTCAACGGTAGCAGCATTGACGAGTAATTCGGCAGTAGAATCTGTGGAAATTAGCTTCGTATAATTTTGACCCGCTAGCAGTTCCAATTCATACAGATCCAGAAAGTGTTGATCCACTGAGTACATAGCAATCTCGGCATCTCTACTTTCTCCATTTTCTTCCTCCACACTTAGGAATACCCCATAAGGTCCTTCGGAGGGAATATGAGAAGAGGAGGACACTGCCTCAACTGCTGGAAGCTGCAAGAGTTCCTCCCGAATCTGTGGAAGCTGGGCAAGCATGCTGGTATCCTTTCCAAAGTTTAGGACAATCTTCCGATCTGCCGGAAAACCTGGGTCTTGATGGAGCAAATATTGCACCTGTTGCCACGCCACGATTGTACAAATGATCAGACTCGTAGAGGTGGCAAACTGAAAGCCCGATAAATAAGGCCAAAAGGAAGCGCCTTTTCGCTTGGAGGAGGGTTTGAGCAATCCGGCATGAGAATAGGAGGAGAGAAAAAAAGCGGGGTAAAGTCCTGCTAATAAGCTGATGAGCAGACAAGCAGCTAGCCCAATCGCGATGGCTTCCAAAGCCGGTAGTTGGTACAAGCTCAACTGGCGATCGATCAAGTGATTGAAGCTGGGAAGAATTATGGAAGTGAGGATGAGGGCCAAGATGGAAGCGCTAAAAACCAGTAATCCACTTTCCATTAAGAATTGCTGTACGAGTTGCTGCCGCTCTGCACCTACCGTTTTTCTCACCCCAATTTCCTTGGCACGAATGCTCGCCCTGGCCGTAGAGAGATTGACGAAATTCAGTAGCGCCATGATGAGAATAAATCCCGCCGTCGCCCCGAGGAATAAGAGGTAAGTCTTACTTCCTTTTTGATCTAGTTCTCCCAGTCGATGCGCACTGAAATAGATGGAAGAAAAGGCTTCCACCTCTAAAATAGTAGCTGTTTCTGCCCAGGCTTCTTCACTCATCCTTTCTTTTGGGAAAGTGGCTATTTTTTGATTAAAAGCGGCTATGTTAGTTTGGGGTTTGAGTAGTAAATAGGTGGGGAAGCTGGTCCAAGTCCAGTTGGTTTCGGTGTGCGGGCGCGCTCTAATCCAACTTGCGAAAGAAATATAACAGTCTGCTTGAAGGTGAGTGCGTTCGGCTTTTTTACCTATGATACCATTTACGGTATACAGCTCGTCATTAATCGTCAACTGCTTCCCCAAGGCCGCTTCCTGACCAAAGTACTTTTGGGCAAATTCCTGCGTAATGACGAGAGAAAAAGGCGCTTGTAATGCTTCTTGTAAATTCCCTGCAAGCAGGGGGAAATCAAAAACCTCGAAGAAGGTGGAGTCTGCATATAGAATCCCATCCTCATAGAATTGTTGTTCTCCTTGCTTAACCAGAGGGTTGGACCAGGGGAAGGCTAGGCGAACTACAGATTGCACCTCCGGGAAGGCTTCTTGCAGAGCTGGAGCTGTCGGGCCAGCGGCAAGGGCCAGGTCCAGTTGTTGATCGGGGAGCTGGAGGCGCGTATTCAACCGGTAGATATTAGCTCCTTGTTGGAAGCCTTGGTCATAGCGAGATTCATCCCAGATATATAGCAGGATAAGAAGACAGGCCGTTAAGCCCAATACCAGACCAATGACGTTGGTCAGGGTATAGCCGAGCTGCCTACTCAGACTGCGTAGGGCGATTTTTAGATAGTTTTTAAACATAACAGAATCGGGTATTAAGTTGGGTATGGATAGACGTTTGATCACCGAAGGACGAATGAGTAAGAGTATCTCTCGGCGGTATTGGGCTTTTGCTTTCCTAAGGCCTTTTTGCTGTACGGCTCTGCTGAATTCCTCCTCAATATCACCGGCTAATTCCTCGTGGAGATCAGGATCACAAAACCATTTAAACAGCCGCTGGAAGAATTTTGGAGGGGTGATTTGTTGACTCATGGGTGAGGTTATTGTAAGCCTAAGTTGTAATTAGGGACAGCTTTCCAGAGAGATTCCCGCATATTCCGAACAGTCTCCAGTACCGTCTTCCCCTCCTGCGTAAGTTGGTAGTACTTCTTTCGACGCCCTCCTCTAACCGGGGTGGCTTCACCAAAGGCGGATTGGATGTACCCTTTCTTTTCCAATCTAGTCAAGGAGGTATGAAGAGCCCCTCTGCTAATGGAACGCTGGGTTCGGTTGAAAATCTCCTCTTTGATACTCACTCCGTAGGCTTCATCAGAGAGGATCAGTATCACCAGCAATAGCAGTTCCTCAAATTCTCCCAGGTAGGTACCTTTCATATTATATTCTATTTTGCAGACCTTATAAGGTGTATTATGTTTTACTTTGTATGCAAAATACGGCTTTTTCAATAGCCAATCAAGTGTTTATGGACTAATAGCCTTTTCAATCCCTGGTTTTACCTATTAGCTACAGTTCATTTACTCCCTTGTAATCAGGCTATAAGCAACTTTTGTTACAATTACGGGTCCCTTGTAATGATTAATCACCTTAACTCCTCGCCATGCTAAAGAACTATCTGACGGTTGCACTCCGTAATTTGTGGAAAAGTAAGACCTATACTGTGATCAATATCCTCGGCCTAGCTGTAGGTATGGCTATTTGTATGTTGGTTTTCCTTTTCGTAAACCACGAGCAGAGCTTTGACCAAATGCACGATCGAGCTGATCATATCTATCGCTTAAATGAGGTGCAGCAATTTGGAGAAAGCAGTTCTCAAAAGGTCGCTTTGTCAATGCCTTTAATGGGCGAAACCTTGCAGGAGGAATTTCCTGAGGTGGTCAATTTTACCCGTTTCTATGATCAGGGTAGAGAATTGCATAAAGTGGGGGAGACGGAACTTTTTATAGATAAGACGGTGGCAGTAGACTCTACTTTCCTGGAAATATTCAATTTCGACTTGAAAAAGGGAGATCCGGATAGGGCCTTAGTCGAACCTTTTAGTATGATCATTAGCGAGAAGGTGGCTCGGAATTTTTTCGGAGATAAAAATCCGATTGGATCCGTTATCCAGGATGAGGGGCGAAACGCCTTGAAGGTGACTGGGGTGATGGCGGACCTGCCTGATAATTCCCATTTGCAGTTTGATGCTTTGGTTTCAATAAGCTCCATGACGAACGATACTTCTAATGTCTGGATGAGGAGATGGGGCAGCAATTTCCTTACTACCTATTTAGTGCTTCAACCAGAAACAGATGTGGAGGCCTTGGAAAAGAAGTTTCCGGATTACCTCGTTCGGCATATGAATGAGGAGGCTTTGGACTACCTCCAACTATTTCTACAACCCTTAGGGGATGTGCATTTAGGCTCGAAAGATATCACCCACGATTATCATAATTTTCGAAAGTATGATCGATCCTATGTCTCGCTCTTCGTGATGCTAGGGCTATTCGTACTTTTTATCGCCAGCATCAATTTTATGAATCTATCTACTGCGCGTTCCATGCATCGGGCCAAGGAGGTAGGAGTTAGAAAAACGATTGGAGCTCGGCGTTGGCAATTGATCGGTCAGTTTTTAGCGGAGTCGACGCTTCTGGCTGTGATTAGTATGGTTTTGGCTGTATTCTTAGCAGAGGCATTGGTGGGGACCATGAACAATATTGCTAATCGCGATTTGCACTTGGCTATCTGGCAACGACCTATCTGGATTCTTGCTGTGCTGGGAATTGGAATATTGGTCGGATTATTGTCTGGGGTCTATCCCGCGATAGTCCTGTCGGGTTTTCGGCCCCTCGCTGCCATCCGGAAGCAAAAGAATCGCAGTGGTTCTGGGCAAATTAGCCTGCGCTCGGGCTTGGTAGTGCTACAGTTTGCTATCGCCATCGGCCTGATCATCAGCACAGTGGTCGTCACCCAACAGCATGCCTATATGCGATCTCTAGACACCGGCTTTGATCGTGATCAGACTTTGCTGATTAGCATGAACCGAGAAGTCAACGACAAATACGAGCTGCTGAGTGAGCAATTTCTTCAAACCCCTCATGTGGAGGCCGTGACCAAGTCTGGTCAGCGTTTGGGAAACAACCTGCACCAAACGGGCCTTAGTTATGAATCAGAAGAAGGGATACAAGATGGTTCCTCCTCCTTTCTAAATGTAGACTACAACTACCTATCCTTTTACGACCTCGAATTACTGAAGGGCCGTGAGTTTTCAGAAGAGCAGGGTACGGATATGGGCAATGCCTATATTATCAATGA
This sequence comes from Saprospiraceae bacterium, assembly GCA_019634045.1. Classification (GTDB taxonomy): domain Bacteria; phylum Bacteroidota; class Bacteroidia; order Chitinophagales; family Saprospiraceae; genus DT-111. The sequence goes on along the minus strand of JAHQWA010000244.1, from coordinate 18,352 downwards.
AACTTTATCTAAAGAATTGGGATGGGGCGATAATCCCATCGGAAAGAAAATGAAGGTTGGAGGCCCGGAAGGGCCGATGGGGCAGGTGATTGGCTTGGTTAAGGACTTCAATTACAATTCGCTTCATCATAAAATTGAACCACTCTTCCTTACGGTTCAGAATTGGCGACATAGTGAGATATCAATCCGAATTGAAGGCGGAGAGATTGAAAATGCCATTGCAGGGGTAGAGGAGAAATGGAGCGCTATCATGGGAGATCGTCCATTCGAATATGAGTTCTTGGACGAGCACTTCGCACTCTTGTACGAATCCGAAATGCAGGTTAGCAGTGTGGTGAGTATTCTAGCCTTTCTGGCCATATTTATTGCCTGCCTAGGTCTTTTTGGCTTAGCGACTATTGTGACAGAGCAGCGCACGAAAGAAATCGGAGTACGGAAAATTCTTGGAGCTAGTATTCCCCAGCTATTGGTGCTTTTATCCAAAGATTTTACAAGATTGGTGTTTTTTGCCTTCTTGGTGACTGTTCCCCTCGTCTGGTATTTCTTGGGGGACTGGCTGCAGGGCTTTGCTTATCGTGTCGATATGCAATGGTGGGTGTTCGCGGTGGCTGGTTTGGCTGCCTTGACTGTCGCATGGGTTACCATCAGCTTTAAGTCATTGCATGCGGCCAGAGCAAACCCAGTAGAGGCCCTGCGCTACGAATAGCTTTAGACGTTAGACTTCGGAAGTCTTTAAGACTTCCGAAGTCTAACGTCTAACCTCTAACGATTCAAGAGGCTATCCAAATGATCTTCTAGTCCGACTTCGCGGGCCCGATCGCGAAGTTTAGTGGTAAATTCTGGCTCGGCTCTTCGCGGGCCCAAACTTCGGAGATCTGAGGCCGGGACATTATCAGATTCTTCCTTCAGCATATTCTTAATGAGTTGAAGAATCTGTGCGTCTTTGTTCTTCCATTCAGGCTGTTCCAATAAGCGGATCTTTTCAAGGATTTCTTCCCGAAAATCGGTTTCTAAGCCTTTAGTTTCCATGTCTTGTTGGATGGAGCGGGTGAGTTCATCGTAGCTCTTTTGAGAGGAAATGCCATCGATGTTTTTGGCAATGACCTTGGTCATATCTTGGAAACGCTCTTTTTGTTGGGTCTCTTCCACCAAAGCGTGCTGCTTTTCTTCTAACTGTCTTTGGTTGCGGACCAGAAAATACCAAAGCAAAAGTATGATCACCCCCAGGATAACTAGGCCAATGATTAAATATCGGATGATATCCTTAGAAGTGTCTTCAGCCTGTTGGAGTACCCCTGTTCCGCTCAGACTCAGGGAATCCAATAGTGGTAATAGGTGCTGATTGGCATTGATGGCCAAGGTCAACATTGCGGCTTGAATGACGGAGTCCAACTCTTGCGAAAGTACCGGCCGAAATTGTCCCAGTCGTTGTTCCATCCGATCCCCCGTTAGGTTGTCGAGCAGGTCATTGGTGAGTTGTTGCAATTCTACGCTAAGAATATCTCGACTTAGATGTTGAAGATATTCTTCCAACTGTTCATCGAGAATACGCCCTTTGAAGAGAATAAGAGTGCTGTCTAATTTACCAATGAGTTGATCCGTGCGTGCATCGATCCATTCTTCTGTATATGTTCCAAGCAGATTTGCGGTGAGCCGTTGACTGAGTTGATCGAGGGTATCTCCCGTCATCAGCAGGAGAGAATCCAATTGCCGGCGCAAGGCCTGTTGTGTACTATCACTAAGTAGTTCTGCTAAGGCTGCCTTAACGATGGTGGAAGAAGAATTGGAGAGATAGGTTGAATCCAGTTCGCTCGTCACTCCTTCGGTGAAGTTTTCTCCAATGGCACGAAAGCAGCCGCTATTTCCAATAAGCAAAAGCCCGCACAAAGAGATCAAAATAGGAAAAGCATAGGTCTTCATAGTGAATCGGCTTGGAGGTAGCAATTGATGGAGGGCATTGGTTCTTGACAGTAAGGTAGGGTAAAGCCAGCATTTTCGCAAGTTGGACGAATGGGAGGGTGGCGGTGCAGGAGCCGCTCTGAAATTTGCCAAAGGCTTAGCGCCGCGTTTTTGGCTTTTCAGAAGGACTCCTGTGCAAAGACTAGCGGGCGATGACTAGGGTTTGGCTTTCCAAGAACTTGTGATGGTGGTACAACTTCACTACATAGGTGCCGGTTGGGAGCTGTTTTAGGTAGATCGGTTGACCATTAAGTGGTTGGCGATTCAATACCTTTTGCCCGTTCATGTCAAACATCTCGAGCTGTACATCTCCAAATCTTGACGGTATTTGGAATCGGAGCATGCTATCTGCTGGGTTAGGGCTGAGTTTGATTTGGTAGGCTTGAGGCTCGCCTGTGTGGGTTGGCAGCGTGTTGGCAAAAAGCCATTCGTAGGCTGCCGGAAACTCCCGAGCCCAATACCATTCGCTATGTTGCCCATCAGCATGGGTAAGCAATTGAAGCTCTCCTGTTTGAAACCCAACTGTTTGTAAGGTATTGTACATCCGATTGAGATCATTTACCATAGAACTACTTTCCGTCACTCCACCAATCAAGTAAATCCGCAAATCTTCTTGTTTGCCTAGTTCTTCCACCAATCGGTAGACTTCTTCGGTAAACCAAAAGGAAGGAGAAAAGATGCCGGCCTTACTGAAGATGTCCTGGCGATTGATCACTGCATACATAGAGATCAGACCGCCCAAGGAAGAGCCCATAATGCCAGTGTACTCCCGCTCCGGGCGCGTTCTGTAACTACTGTCAATGTAAGGCTTGAGTGTTTCTACTAGGAAGTTCACATAAGCTTCCCCCTCTCCACCGCCGTAGGTAGGGTTGGACCAAGGCGTATATTCGTTCAATCGATCTGCACCTCCATTATCGATACCTACGACGATCACTCCCTGATCTCCCTGCTCAAATAGCTGATTCAGCGATTCGTCGACCTGCCATTCCTGACCAAAACTGGTGGTGGCATCAAATAGGTTTTGGCCATCTTGCATGTATAAAACCGGATAATATTTGCTAGAAGAATCATAATCTGGCGGTAAGTAGATCCAGATTCTACGACTTCGGTCCAATTGAGGAATAGCAAAGTCTTCAGAAATAATCTGTACATTTTCTGCTGCCGTACTGTTACTCGTAGACTGTCCTTCCCAGCTAAGTATCGTGAGCTCAAGCGTTTGTTCGGTCCCGTCATACTGCAGCTGTCGATCAGGAAGAAAGCCGCCCTCAGCATTGCCTTCTACAGAGGTCCATCCACCTCGAGTAAATTTAAATTTAAGCAAGCCCGGAGAAGGGTTTACGGTAATTTGTCGACTCCCATCTTCTAGTTTAGTAAGAATGAAATCCGGATTGTCAGGGGCCCAGTCCGTAAAGGACCCCGCCACGTAAATGTCTGCATCAGAAGGGGTGTTGGAAGGAAGTGAAGTGACTTTTAAGGTTAGTTGTGCGAATACCAGCACATGAAGAAGTAGGCTGGTAATCAATAGGGAAATCCTCTTTTTCATTTTAGCGTATTTGGTTCTTGGTCAAATTTGGACTGCAAAGCAACAAAAAAAGTTGAGCAATGGAAACCCCTTAGATACATTTAGTATGTTAAGTAAATGCTTAGCTCTTGATAATTACTTTTATTTTTGAGCGATCGCCCCGCCATCATTTTTAAAACCAACTTAAAATCAGAAGATTACAAAATGAATTACCCACTGAATAGTAAATTCTTAGCTGGAGTGTTTGTAGGTACCTTGAAGTTTAAGGCTTCAGCAAAGCGTGATCATACCTCGAAAACCGGAAGATGGAAATGGGAAAACGGGCTGATAAGACCTTGGTTCTGCCTTCCGAATTCGCATCGCCTACTGCTCAAAGGAAGGACCTGTTCCCTCAAGTTCCGCTTGATCTCTAGCTGGCTTATCCTATTGCTGGTTGGCCCAATGTGGGGGCAGTCGAACTTGGATAGCAACAAAATTGTTAAAGTCCTGTCCTTTAATATATTACACGGTCGTACCACGAAAGGGGACTTCAATCTTGACGTCCTGGCGAATCTGATTAAGAAATACGACCCGGACCTAGTGGCCATGCAAGAAGTAGACTTTAAGGCGAATCGCTCTAAACGATATGATTTAGCGACAGAAATAGGTTGGAGGACTCACATGGTACCCTTGTTTGGCAAGGCCATGGATTTTGACGGAGGGCAGTATGGAGAAGCGGTCTTGTCCCGATTTTCGATCCTACAAAGCCGCGTGGTAGCGCTGCCGAATCTTCCTAAACAGGAGCCCAGGGCTGCCCTGGAGGTGGTAACGATCATTCCTTCTGGAGATACGATTGCTTTTGTGGGTACCCATTTAGCGCATGAAGGAGAAGCGGGAAGGATATTGCAAGTGGAAAAGATTAATGAGGTGTTTTCTCAAAACGAGTATCCTACAATTCTGGTTGGTGATCTCAATGCCAAGCCCGGGAGCGAACCGATCCGTATTTTGCAACAGCATTGGACAACTAGCTACGGAATAGGGGAGCCAGCCCCCACTTATCCTTCGGACCAGCCGCGGATTAAAATCGACTATGTTATGTTTCATCCGGAAAATCGCTGGAAAGTATTAGATCGCGTGGTCATTCAAGATACTGTTGCTTCCGATCATTGTGCTTATCTGGTGAGTCTACAGCTGGTTCCGGCAAAGTAGGAATTGTCGTATAGCTGGCCCAATCGCAATGCAAACAAAAGGTTAATGACTCCAATTAAGCGTTAATAGGGTAGCCAGCAAGACTTAAATTGATTAAATTGTAAAAGTGAGTAGACGGCTTGTAGTTGGATTGGTGGCCCTGTCTTTGATGGGGCTGGTGTTGGTGCAATACCAGTTGTTGCGCACGGGCCTATTATTGGAAAAAGGCAAGATTGATCAAGGCATGCGGGCTGCGCTTGCGGATGTGAATATAGCGATCAATCGATCCTTTGAGACGCAACTGATGTTGCAGCGACTGAGCGAACAGCGGGAACGTGAATTAGCTAGTCCCGAGTTGTTGATCCCTCATCGTTTGGAAGATAGCTTGCAGCTGTTTGTCGACCAGGCCCTATCCCGGCGCGGGATACTGCTGGAGTATGAACTGGGCCTACTAGCGCCTTTCCTAAAGGATACCTTGCTAGTGACGACTGAGTTCCATAAGGAGAATGATCGTTACGAGGAATTCCGCCGAAGGCTCAACGGACAGTTGACGAGTACTTGCCAGTGCCAGCCGGAATTGCATCTACATGTGGATCACCTCTTCAACTATTTACTGGGACGGCTGGCCATCCTGATTATTCCATCCATTTTATTTCTGTTGCTCTTAGTCTTCTGTTTGGCCTGGCTGATTCGAAACCTAAACCGGCAAAAGCGCTTGGATGAGGTGAAAAATGACTTTATCAATAACTTGACACACGAATTAAAGACTCCCGTTTTTTCTAGTTCTTTGCTCCTGAAAATGCTACGCCAGCGCTTGCAAAACCAACAGCCGAAAGTACAGGAATATCTCAATCTGATGGAGAAGGAAAATGAGCAGATGAAAGGGCATATAGAGAAAGTCCTAGAACTGGCTTCATTGGAGAACGGAAAATATGAGTTGGATCAACAGTTGCAGAATGTCCATTCCCTGGTCGAGCAACTGACGGAGCGTTATCATTTTAAGCTAGAGGAGCAAGGGGGGAGATTGTTGTTGGATCTACAGGCAGAAGAAAGTCATGCCCGGGTAGATCAGGTTCATTTACAAAACGCTCTACAGAACATTATTGAAAATGCGATCAAGTATAACCCTGCGCCATTGCAACTTCGAATCCGAAGTTATAATACGGACACCCACTTGCATTTGGAATTGGCCGATGACGGAATTGGAATTGCTTTAGAACATCAAAAGAAAATTTTCGAGAAGTTCTACCGCGTTCCTACGGGCAATCTGCATAATGTCAAGGGCTTTGGCTTAGGCTTGAGCTATGTGAAACACATCATCGAGGCGCACGGTGGGCAGTTGGCATTGCAAAGTATACCCGGGCAAGGGAGTACATTTAGCATTTTACTGCCTTTTGAAAGAAAAGAACGTTTAGAAAAAGAGACCATCAACGCTTAAATATCATCAAATGCGAAGACCCCATCTGTTACTGGTAGAAGACAATGATACACTAGGTTATGTACTTCGGGAGTACCTGGAAATGAAAGGCTATCAATTAAGTTTAGCAAAAGACGGGCGAGCAGGACTCAATACATTCAGGAAGGAATCTTTTGACCTTTGTATCCTCGATGTGATGATGCCAGAAATGGATGGGTTCACTTTAGCGGAAGAATTGCGGCACTTGGACCCCAGGGTTCCAATTATTTTCCTTACGGCTAAATCGCTGAAAGTAGATAAGCTAAAAGGTTTTAACCTAGGCGCTGATGACTATATCGTTAAACCGGTAGATGAGGAAGAGCTGGTAGCAAGGATTAAAGCAGTGCTTCGCCGATCCGTAAATTCCATCGACCAACCGATCTCCTACCAAATCGGGGATTACCAATTCGACTACTCCAATCAAAAACTAAGCTATCAAGGAAAAGAGCAACTGCTCACCGAGCGCGAAGCACAGCTACTCCGTTTGCTCTGCCAGCACAAAGGCCGGCTTTTGGCCCGCCGCCACGTCCTGAAAGACATATGGAATAACAACGATTATTTCACACGCCGAAGCATGGATGTTTTTATTTCTCGTCTACGTAAGTACCTAGGCCAGGATGAGAGCATCAAGATTACCAATGTGTACGGTAGTGGATTTATTTTGACTGATGAGGTGGAAGTACAATAGAGAAATACCCTTCTAATTCTTAGCTAAAACCAGCCTCCTCCCTTAGCTTTGCCATAGCTAAAACGGAACGAATGAGCGAGGCTTACGATAAATACTACCAAACAGATAACCTCTTTGGCGCGCCGTATCCAGAACTGCTCGAATTTTACAGCTCCCTACCTTCGAAAGGCAAACTGCTTGATCTTGGCTGCGGTCAAGGAAGAGATGCTATCGCCTTGGCCAAACTTGGATTTGAGGTAATGGGAATCGATAGCTCTAAGGTGGGAATCAAGCAATTGAGTGCAGTTGCAGAACAGCAAGGGTTATCCTTACAGGGAGAGGTCGCTGATATCTATACGTATACCGGTTTTGGAAATTATGATTATATCCTACTGGATAGTATGTTTCACTTTCGCAAACGGGAGCGCGCCCAAGAAATTGCTTTATTAGAGAGGATCTTTGTACAGGCAAAGCTCCATACCATTATCACTATCTGTATACAAGATACCGGGGATAAAATAGAAATTTTAGATACTATAATTGCTCGCCTCAATAAGCTGGAAGAAATTGACCGAAGCCACCTACGCTACACTTTTATAGATAGCGAAACGGGTCATCGCTCGGAAACTCCCTATCAGATGTTGAGCGTGAAGAAAGGTGTAGCCTAAAGGTTGAAGGAGGACTGACTTGGTGCATCGCCCCCTCCACCGTGCTTTAGCTCTGTAGCATTTTCTCTAGCACTCGATAAGCTGACTCAGCCGCTCCGTGCACCGTGGAGGTGTCCCCTCCCTCATTCAATGCTTCGCCGGCGAAGTAGACCTGATGTCCCAGTGGCTCCAACAGGGTCTGCATGCTTGAATTGAAATTGCTACCATAATGAGAATAGGATCCTTGTATATAGGGTTCTGCTGACCAATTTTGTACCACAGCCTCTTCCAAGAATCGACTGGCCTTCCCCTCAAAAATCGCATCGAGTTCCGTCAAGACTTCCTGGAGAATTCGCTCATCCGAACCCAAGTCTGTGAAGTGCTTAGCAGCTTCGCCGGCGGAGAAAAGCCCGAGGACTGCATCATGGGTATCTTTTCCAAAGGCCGCATCGTAATAGGTCTTTTCCGTGCCAGCAGACAAACCTTCCATCAAAATATCCGGATAAAATCGTTCCGAAAACTTTAAGAATACTTTCAAACCAGCTGGCATGTCAATGCTTGCTAAGGCCTCTCGTTTTTCGAGTGGCCAAGCAGGCTCGAAGCTTATCATTTCTTCCTGCAAGATTTTGATGGGCACGGTAACTAGCACGCGATCAGCCGGGTAAATGTCTCCGGTACGGGTAGTCACTTGCACTTGCTCTCCCGTATAGTCAATATTCGTAACCACCTTTTCAAACTCCATCTTATCCGCGATGGAAGGCACCATGTTTTGCTCAAAGAAACCGTACCAGGTCGTATTTTTGAATTTGTACTCTCGATAGAAATTACTGGCAAAATTCATCTTACGCAGCTTATTGTTTCGCCAAACGGAAATGGTCTTGGGGCGATAATTGATGATATCGATATGAGCATCAATGGACGAATCTCCTAGTAGATCCGAAAGGATAGCCGGATCAGTATGAATCCATTCCCCCCCCAAGTCAATCGGAAAATCTGCAAAACCATCCAATCGCTTCACTCTTCCACCAAAGTCACTATTGGCCTCCAGGATTTGAAAATCAATGTTATGCTTTTGTAGAATGTAGCCGGCCGTTATTCCGGCTGCTCCTGCTCCAATAATGAGTACTTTTCCCTGGAATGTAGGCTTAAAGTCGGCCCCAAAGAAACCTTGGTCGGTGCAGGCAAGGAGAGAGGACAAGAAGGGTAGGCCTAGCCCCATCGTAAGGGCGTGTTTTAAGAATTCGTTTCTGTTCATGACGGTCAATTGTAAGGTTAGTTAAAGTAAAAGCGCAAGCCTATTTCCGTGAAAAGCGCAATGAGGTTTCGTCCTGATTTTTCAAATACCTGCCCAAACATCAGGCGGTAGTATCCACCGAGTTGGGGATGGATCGGGATTCCCTGCGTATAGCTCATGGTAGGAACCCAGCCTGAGGTGTTTGACCATTTTTTGCCAGAGCGGCTGCCGTCACCAAGGCTTACCGCAAAAGCCTCTTGCGTTGACCTATATTGATAACCGATACCAAGACTTACAGCATGATATGACCATCCCCGTTTCTTAGGCTTTTGAATAGCATAGCCGAGTCCCAGGGATCCGAGATAGGTCTGATGTGAATTGGGCTGTAGAAAGTAGCCTAATTGTGGTTGGATGAAGAGTGAACGAGCCTTGCTCAACTGCCCCGCTGATGTCCAAGTTCGAAGATCGATGGACGTGCCAATACGGAGGCCGGGCTGGATCAGATAGTGCCCAAAATAACCTACTTCCAAGCTCTTTGTGGGAGGGGAAGGTTGGGCTATCGTGGGAAGCATAGCTAAGCTAAATAGTAGGACTAGAAGGAAGCTGGTACTTTGCATATTAGGTTTTTTAGAAAACTCTTATGCGGACAAGTTTAAGCGGTAAATGCGAAGCCTGCTGACTTTTTCAAAGAGCGTCTGGATTTGTTCTTTAAGTGGGGGAGTATGCCCGTTTAGTGGAGGAGGGAGTTGTAGATGACCATCCATAGGAGAAAGATGCCCACTCATCGTCTACCCAGGTCTTTCTGATGGAAACAATTTTGAATCAGCGCGATTATTGCTAAACTTACTACATGATCCGAGCTTCCACCTTTAAGCTATATAGTATCCTTGGGCAAGTCGGGATTTGGACCATTCTGCTGCTAATTTTTAGCGTAGAGGAAATGGACTACAGCGATCCGGGCGTATCGCTTGCTTATGGTTTATGTAAAACCTTGGTTTGGCCGCTAGCGGTTTATCCGCACTATTATTTGCTCCTCCCCATGCTACAGGCTGGACGGACTTGGCTTTATCTAAGTTTGACTGCTCTTCTTTTGTTCCTCACAGCTAGTCTATCTGTAGTAGTGGATCAAATCTTCCCATTTGGCTATGATTTTGATCTATATTTTTGGGGCGATGTCTTGTATTATTTGTTGCTAGTAGGGCTGATCACGGCCGTTTCAAGCTTATACTACTTTGTAGAAGTCTGGCAAAGCAATCAAGAAAGGGCCTTTAAACTCCGTCAACAGAAACTGGAAGCAGAGCTGAATTTCTTGAAATCGCAGATCAATCCCCATTTTCTGTTCAATACCTTGAATAACATTTACTCCTATGTACAGATGGGGAATGCTAAAGCATCCGAGATGCTAGAGCGACTCTCCTCGATCTTGCGCTTTATGGTCTATGAGGGGAGCGCGGATTTGGTGAGCTTACAACAGGAATTGGAGGCGGTAGAAAATCTTCTAGAGATTAATAAGATGAAAAACTCGAAGCAAGCTAATATCGTACTACAAACAAAGGGGGTAAAGGGCTATCATCTGATTGCCCCCTTGATTATTGTCAATTTTGTAGAGAATGCTTGTAAGCATAGTGACGCCATTAATAATCCGGCAGGGTTTATTCAGGTAGAGGTGCAGGTTCGAGCGGGTGATCTTTGTGCATTGAAGATTGCCAACTCCGTAGGAGCAAAGAAAAGCAGGAACAATGATTACGGCGGGCTAGGACTGGAGAATATGATGAAGCGACTTGAACTGCAATATGGCTCGAATTTTCAACTGGAACAAAAGCAAGTGGGCAATAGCTATGAGGTGAATCTTGAGCTGCCGCTGGCCCGTAAAGTATAATCGTCTAAGAATTAAAAGTAAGACATGAAATATAAGGTGCTGATCGTAGATGATGAAGAGCCTGCCAGGGACTTATTGCGCAATTATGCAGAAAAGCTCGATGAACTGGAGGTCGTAGCTACCTTGCCTAGTGCTCTATCCGCTAAGAAGTTGCTGAGTCAAACGAAAGTCGATATACTGCTGACCGATATCCAAATGGAGGACCTGACCGGGATCGAATTACTGCAGGTCTTACAGCATCCCCCTACCACTATTTTTACCACCGCTTACTCGGAATACGCCTTGGAGGGATACGCCTTGGATGTGGTTGACTATTTGGTAAAACCCATTTCCTTCCAACGGTTTTGTCAGGCGATAAATCGAGCAAAGGAACTTATTGATTATAAATCGACAAAGGGCCCTTTGCTAGAGCCCATTTCTGAAGGGCATCAGCCCAAAGAAGACGCGGCGGACTACTTCTTTGTCAAGACCAATCGTAAGATCGTACGATTAAACTATGCTGACTTACTTTTTGTAGAGAGCTACGGTGAGTATGTGAAGTTGTATACAAAGGAAGATATCATTTTAGCACTGCAGACGACTTCCTTTATGGAGCAGATGTTGCCGGCATCTGACTTCGTTCGAATTCATCGATCTCATATCGTTAATTTAAGTCACATCCGAGAAATTGATGGCAATGAAGTCTACCTCGATGAGTATCGCTTGGTGGTTAGTAAAAGAATGAAAGAAGGTTTTTTGGCGAGAATACGAGAAAAAGGAATGATATGAGCGCTTCGCTTTCAAGCCTCCAGTAATGAGTTAAGTCATTGTTATTTTTTTAATTAGATGATTAAAGTCATTAGGGTAGGTAGGGCATTTTCAGTAATATTGGTTATCAAATGGTTGGTAGTGATCAAAATCACCATCAACGCCACGATCAAAATCTAATACCATGAAAAAGATCCTATTCCCAACTGATCTTTCTGCTGCTGCTAATCACGCCTTTATCTACGCCTTGCAACTCGCAGACAAATGGAACGCTAGCATAACGACCATCCACGTGTACCAAGAGATGCAGATTGGAGATGTTCATTTACCAGGAAACTTGTACAATTTTTACCAGAGCATGGATCTTTATGCTTTCGAGAATTATCGAGATTCTATTCCTCAACTGGTTAAACTAGCTAGTGAAAGTGGATACGAGCACGTAGAGGTTCGCCATATGCTGGAAGAGGGAGAAGTGGTGGAAGTTGTTTTAGAAACCGCACAAAAGGAAGAGACGGATCTAATTGTGATGGGTACTACCGGCGCTCGGGGACTTAAGGAGGTCTTTCTAGGTAGTGTGGCAGGAGAGGTATTAGAAAACGCTACTTGTCCGGTGCTTGCGGTACCGGCCAAAACAGAATTTGATGGTCGCATTGACAATATAGCTTACGCCACTTCTTATCAGGAAGAAGATGTGGCGGCAATGAAACGTCTGACAGCGCTTTTTGGTAGCTTCAATCCTCAATTGCATTGCGTGAATGTTGACTTGGCTCATACCGAGCCCATTGTCCAACAAATGGATCAATTCCAGGACAAGGTTGGCGCCACAGAGGTTCCTGTTAGTTACAAAGTGTTGGAGGGGACGGATATGAAAAAGGCCTTGACGGATTTCCTGGAAGCTGAAAAGGTGGATATTATTGCTATGCTTACGCACAAGCGCAATTTTGTACAGGAACTTTTCAACTACAGTAAGACCAAAATGATGGCCTATCATGCGAATACGCCAGTTTTGGCTTTACACCCCTAGGCTGAGATATTCGTATTTGCCACTATGCGCTCCTAGATATGATGCATGGATAAGCTTCTGAGCGTAAATGCATCATATCTATTCCTCTTTCATTTCTCATATTGAATACTTACCTTTCTTTTTTACGCTTACCGTGAAGTTTTGCCCCCGCCCTGCATTAATAGAGTAAAGAGGATACGAAAATGCCGTGGGATTCATCTCAATCTGATCACAGTTTACTGCTAGCCTGGGCTGGTGGCGACCAAGCTGCCGCCACTGTATTTGTCCGGAAGTACTATCATCATGCGATGGTACTGAGTCTAGGCTATTGTAGAGGTGATAAGGAACAGGCAGAAACAGCGACCCAGACTTTCTTTGAAAGACTGGCGCGCCGCTTACCTCGCTTATTGCAGGAGGACCCAGCGAAACTGCAAGATATTAGTCAGCATTTTCCTGCGTACTTACTGTCCGCACTGAGAAACAATATCAAGGAGCAAAAACGTTCGGCAAGTCTGTATCAGCAAAAGATCAGCGTTCAGGCTAGTCGAATTGATCTAGAAACGGAATCCTCAACTACAGAAAGATTTGTCCGGGAGGACGTTATCCGGCATGTCTTGTCCTTCCTACCAGAAAGTCAACGAACCATTTACCGCTTTTATTTGGAAGGGTATTCGTACCAAGAGATTGCTCGAAAGCTTGGCCTTAAGCAAGGCCAAGTGCGGGGAAGAATTGACCGTGGGAATCAGAAACTCCGGCAACACCGACAATTAATTCATCAATTGCTAAAGCCTTAATGTGAAGGATATGCAGAACTCCAAATCAGCTTATTTGCCTTTTGAGCAAATATTGGCCTACTGCGAAGGAAGCTTAACAGAGGCAAAGGCTGCGCAAATTCGGACCATGGCTGCCCAGGAACCATGGATACAGGAAACAATTGTTCATTTACAAGACCTCCTTCGGGAAGACAGTAGCCAAAATATTAAACATATGCTCGATCATTCTCTACAGCAATTCTTACAACAGCCGCTTGTGATAGCTGCCCCCGCTGCCAAAGATCTGTCTTGGATGCAACGGATTTCTATAAATATTCGGGACATCCTTTCTGAGCAGGCCACCCTTTGGCGACCAATCCTCATTTTGGGTACTATTGTACTGCTCATTATGTTAGGCGAGCTGGTTTATCAAAGCCTCGTAGTACCAGAGGAAGCTAAAGGTCCAGCCGTCAGGGCAAATGGCCCCGCCTTACTCCCGCCAGACGACTTGGGCGTTGATGCCACTGGGCAGAATGAGGTATTGAATCCTACCACGATCCAGAAGAGTGATAATCTTGTACTTCCAGGGGGAACTAAAGAAATTGCCTTAACAGCAGGTGATTCTAGTTTACTCCTGCCAGATGACTTAAGCGCAGAGGTAGCTGAGAACAATGCAGCACTAAATCCTACCGCGGTGCAGAACAATGAAAGCCTGATGTTCCCAGCGGAAACGACAGACACGCGACTAACGGCCAATGAGGCTAACCTAAGCCAGGCAGACGAACTGACTGCGCAGGCAGCGGGGAACGATGAGGTACTGACCGCTCCTCTGATCCAGAAGGATGAAAGCCTATTTTTTCAAATGGAAGCTAACGAACGAGCACAAACTGCCGGTGATTCCACTTTACTCTTCCCGGGTGGCTTTAGCCCGAATGGAGACGGGAATAATGATGTTTTTAAACCTAAACTACTACGGAAAATCAAAGTTTTTCATGAATTCTCTATTTACAACCGTTGGGGAGAACAGGTGTATACGGCAGTCAATTTTTCTCCCAAGAGTAGAAAGAAGGAATGGGATGGTATCTTCCAGGGAGAGCCAGCGGAAGAGGGTACCTATGTTTTCGTCGTGCGTTTGAAGAATGCATTAGGCTTCGAAGAAACCATTACGGGGGACTTCGTTCTGATGCGCTAATTCTTGCTAGAAGAGAGGGCTCAATTGTCAAAGTAAGACGCAGGGGCTCGCAATGTATCCCGATAAAAAGGATACTTCTCCATCTCTGCTGCTAACTCTTTAGGACTTAGATAGGTGCCGCCTTCTTCTGCCGCAATTTCCGCTTGCGTATCTCCAAAAGATTTTCTGACAAAAAAGGCATAATCATACAGTTGGTAACCGAGCCCGTGTGCTACGGCCCGCTTATCGGTGTCCTGTTCGAATTGATCGTGAAAGTCACCATTTTTTTCATATTGATAGGCGATACGGGCAAGTTGGAAAGAGTTCTTGTCTAAGTAGAAAAGAGAATGTGCCAATTCATGCCCTAGTACCCCCACCTGCTCATTGAAGGGGAGGTTGTGCATTAAAATACCTTCGAAGAAATCAGCCGACTTGCTGCTAATGACCACCAGGTATTTTCGCTTAAGCCAGGGCAGGAGCACCGTGATCGGAGACGGCCGAGAAGCCAATGGAATAAAGGTTTCTTCGACCACAAAATCGATGGGTACCTCTTTCAGTTCCGGGTAGTGTGACAAGGCGAGCAGGCATTGAAGTTCATACCCTTTGGCTAGATTTTTATGATGCCCAAATTCCTCCAAGAGTGTATTATATAGCTTAGGATCGACATTTGCGGAGTAGATGGGGGGAGCCTTTATCTCTGATGGTAGGGGAGGGGCTGGCCTTTCCACAGCACCTCTATCCAGGAGCAACAATAGGAATAATAGCAGAACTACCCCCAGGATGCTTAGGAGCAGCCATTTCAGAATGCGAAGGGTGATTTTCATGATTTTGGCAGTTTAAAATAGGCAAGCCTTAGCTAAGGGACTACGCAAAATCACGAAAGGTCGGCAACCGCTTAGATCAGACTATTCCTTGGTCAGACTTTTGAATTTCAAATAAGAATAAATTAATGGGATTATCGTGATGATCCCCGTAATGACTAAAAATAAGGTGAAATTGGTGCCCTTGCTCAAAAAGAGACTGCATAAAATGACAACAATCCCTCCAACGAACCACATTTTCCCTCCTAGTTTGTGTGTTTCTTTCCACACTGTTTCATTTTCTAGCGTCCAAGGTGTTCTAATGCCGATAAAGTAGTTGGCCTTGATTGTCTGAAAGTAATTGCCAAGAATGATATAGAGGAGCCCGATCAAAATGAGGATATAGTTAGGGTTGGTTAAAGCCCCCTTCTCTGCGGAATATATAATGAAGAGTGCCAAGCCTGACATGAAAGTAGTCAATATCACCTTGATGGATTGGTACTTATTCCCCATTTGCTTCAACTTGTTTTTAGGATCAATATTGGGGATAATCAAGAAGAGCCCGTAAACCAATAGGGGAAGTAGGATGGAAATAAAGATGAGTTCTGTTTTATTTCCATATCGATCAATTTCTCCATTCAGATTCCAATGCATTGGGACTTCATCAGGTAGTTTAGTCCAAATAAAGGCTAGATACACGGCAGGTATCAGTGCAATGGCGATCAGCGGTAGTTCTTTCTTCAATCTTTGGTTCATGCTGTTATTTTTTGGTTCTCCGACAATTGATGTGATTCTGTCTTATCACATGGACCGGAACGCCTAGTTCTTTTGATCGGGCGCTTGAGTTCAATTGCTAGGCGTCGACTTAGTCAGTTTGACTAGTGGAGTAGCAGCACAAAACGGCCGGAGAAGGTTAGGATTTTAAAGAGATTATCCAATTGAGCAGGTCTTCGAGTATGGTCGTGTTTAGTGAATATTCTATGAATTGCCCTTTCTTTTGGCTTGTCACCAGGTCAGCTCTTTTCAGGATGTCTAAATGATGAGAAATACTGGGTTTTGACATGTTGAAATTCTCGGCAATCTCTCCTGCATTTAAATCTTTCTCCTTCAACAGATCCAGGATTTGCCGTCTCGTTGGGTCATTCAGGGCCTTGAATATGGAATTCATTTCATTTAGTTATTTAGATAAATATCTAAATAATGTCGCAAATAACAAAACCCACAACTCCTAAATTGGAATTGTTCATGCAACAAGACCTACTGTCTTCCCCTCAAACAATGGCTTAAGCCAAGATTCTATTCCTCACGAATGGCTTCCACCGGATTACTCAGTGCTGCTCTCAGCGATTGGGTACCAATCGTAATGAATGCGATCAGCGTCACTCCCAAACCACTAAGAATACCCAGCCACCAAGGAAATCCAATTCTGAAAGGAAAATCAGCCAGCCAAAGATCCAAACTGTACCAACTCAGAGGGAGAGCCAACAAGATGGCCAATACGACTAAGAGAATGAATTCTTTGGAGATTAACCCTAGGATTTGCGAGGAGGATGCACCAAGTACCTTCCGGATACCAATTTCCTTAAAGCGCCGTTGCGTTAATCTTGCCGCCAAACCTAACAGACCAAAGAGAGCAATACAGATGGCGAGGAAAGCTGCATAGCCAATAACTTGGCCTAACTTGCGCTCTACTTGGTAAGCTTGATCCAGCTCCTCATTCAAGAAACTGTATTCAAAGACTTTTTCTGGAAAAGCGGATTGCCAAGATTCTTCGATGAAACTCAAAGTTTCGGGAATGGATTGCCCAGCAACCTTAAGTGCAAAATAGCCAAAGCTTCCCGGATTGACTTCCAAAGCCACAGCTTGTATATTTTGATGTAAACTTTCTATGTGAAAATCCTTCACTACCCCAACTACAGTCCCCTCTTTTCTTCCTACAGTCAATTGTTTCCCAATGGCACTTTCCGCGCTATCCCAAGAGAGTAAGCTCAACATTTGCTCATTAATCAGGAAAGAACTTAGATGATCAAGCCCGAAGGCTGCATCAAAGTCACGCCCAGCCAATATCTCTAGGTCAAAGGTTTCGCTGAAATCATAGTCAACCGCAAGGATAGGGGCTGTCAGGTGTTCCTCCGGACTAATCTCTTCTGTGGCAATGGTGCGGGCTATCGTACCTAGCCCTGGTAGAGCAGAACACTGGGTTACTGCTGTGATCTGGGGATGACTCAACAGGCGTTCGTCCAAGGTATTCATGCGTTGCCGAATCTGTGGATCGCCTGGTCGCAACAAAGCATTGAGGTTGTTTTGACTGTTGAGTGGTACGCTGAGGATAAGATCTTGCTGAAACCCTAAAGGTTGCTCCTGCAGGTGTTGCAATTGTAGGTAAACCGTTCCTGCTGCTGTGATGAAAACCATCGCTACCACGAACTGGACAGTGATCAAACCTTTTCGCATCCAAGCATTCCAGGGCTTTTCACTAGAGGCCAAACTTCCTTTTAGGATAGCTATGGCTTGATACTGACTCAGAAAGAAGGCGGGGTAAATTCCAGCAAGTATGCCAGAAAGTAGGGCAAGCCCCAAAAAGCTAAATAATAACCAAGGAGTGTATAAGATAGCGGAGGGGATTTGGCTACCGGTTACTTGATTAAGATAAGGTAAAGCTAGGCTTGTCAGGCCTAGCGCTGCTAGAAATGCGATACCACTTAGAAGTATGGATTCTCCTAAAAATTGAAAGATTAAGCTGGACCTTCGTGCACCCAATACTTTTCGCGTACCTACCTCCTTAGCTCGACGCATTGCATCAGCAGTAGATAGATTTATGAAATTAATGACGGCAATTCCTAAAGTAAGCAGTCCCGCGATCAAAAAGAGATAGAGATAGCGCTCGTTACCAAGTGGCTTGGGGCCAGCGCGATCTGCATACAGGTGAATATCTTGTATGGGGATTAGACTCAAATGTTGTTTGCCCTTTAAGCGCTCATCGCCTTGCTCACTTACAAAAGTCACGAGCCTTTGATTCACTTCCTCCTGGCTTTGCTGAGGATTTAACTTGACGTAGGTGTACGAATGGGTTGCACTCCAATTGTATTGCGTGAAACCCCTAGTACGTTCGCGAGCGTGCTCAGGTTCCACGGTAATCATGGCCTCAAAAGGGAGTAGCATATTGATCGGTAAATGGGTTTGATCCGGCCACTCCTTGATCACACCCGTTACAGAGAATCCGTCTTCTCCTGCTAAACGTAAAGATCTTCCCAGCACTGCCGTACTTCCAAAAAGTTGCTGTGCCAATTGATCTGTGAGGACTACGGATTTGGGATCTAGTAAGGCGGTCTCAGGACTACCCTGGAT
>JAHQWA010000243.1 GCA_019634045.1 Saprospiraceae bacterium | reverse complement strand
CGCTCCCCCCGATTCGAGATAGTTCCATCCGTGATACGGGAGCTAAGTAGTGGTGAATAAGATCCAGGAGGACTTATCCATCTCTACTTAAATAATAACAGTCAGTTCTTTTTATCACTACCAAACCTTCGTTCTCGTCAACTTTGATTTAAAGCCATAGCTAGTTACTCATATTGTAAGCACGAAAACTTGGTAATGACTGGGAATTTCTTTCGGATTCCGCAAATCCGCAAATATAATCCTGGGAAAAGCTGGATTTTAACACAATGTCACGACTTTCTTTGTAGCAAAAAGAAATGAAACTAAATATTAACGGCCAATCCTATCAAGTGGACGTTTCTGACCAAATGCCTGTTTTGTGGGTCCTGCGAGATCTCCTTGAAATGAATGGAACGAAGTACGGGTGTGGCATTGGCCAATGCGGAGCTTGCACCATTCATGTAGATGGCCAGCCATCAAGAGCCTGTCTACTACCTGTTGGCGATCTAGCCGGAAAGGAAATTACTACCATTGAAGGTTTATCAAAAGCGGCAAGCTTACATCCATTACAGAAGGCTTGGATTCAAATAGATGTTCCTCAATGTGGCTATTGCCAGAGTGGCCAGATCATGCAAGCTGCCGCTTTATTGGCCGAGAATGCTCAACCCAGTCCAGCAGAAATCGACAAGCATATGAATGGCAATCTATGCCGCTGCGGCACTTACTTGAGAATCAGAAAGGCCATCCAAGCCGCTGCCCAAGACCTTTCCTAATCGGTGATATAATTGTACATCACTCACTCTTCAAACAACATTTTCATTTCACATTTTTCACGCTTCATTATCAATTACAAATGGATCGAAGACATTTCTTTAAGATCAGCGCCATAAATGGAGGAGGATTATTATTGAGTACCGTAATCCCTTTTGCTTGCGATACTTCGAAGACTTCCTTGGTCAATTGGGAGCCGAATTTCTTTTTCCGCATCGGAACTGATAATAGCATCACCTTTATCTCATCTCAATCCGAAATGGGGCAAGGAACCTCAACCAGCCTAGCTATGATTGCGGCAGATGAACTAGGGGTAAGAATGGAGGATATCAACATTGAATTTGCCCCGGGAAGTGAGGAGCGTTATAAGGACTTACAGGATACCGGAGGAAGTAATGGAGTGCGCATGCTATGGGAGCCATTACGAGAAGCGGCTGCTACGACCCGAGAAATGTTGAAGGTGGCAGCGGCAGAGAAGTGGGGGGTTCCCGTTGAGACCTGTCGTGTCGAGGAAGGTAGAGTAATGCTGCAAGACAGTAATAAATCCTTAGCCTTTGGAGCCTTGGTAGAGCGAGCCTCTACTTTGTCAGCCCCGAGAGCTATAAAACTTAAGGATAAAAAAGAGTTCAAATATATTGGACAGGCTATTGTAGGCCCTAAAACGCATCAGGCAGCCAGAGGTCTTACACCTTACAGTATGAACGTGAAATTGCCGGGTATGCTTTACGCAGTGATTGAGCGTTGTCCGGTCTGGGGAGGATCGCTAAAGTCCTTTGATGCGAGCCTGGCGAAAGCCGTTCCTGGGGTGGTGGAGGTGATAGCATTGGAGGCTGTGGCGCCGGATAAAAACATGGATTACAAGGGTGGGCGCCGGGCGGGAGTGGCCATATTAGCAGACAATACCTGGTCAGCGCTACAAGCCAAGAAGGCAGTAGAGGTAGAATGGGAATTTGGCAAAAACGGCAATAAATCGAGCCAAGATTTAGTGGAGGAGTTAGCAGCTAGCAAGGCAAAGAATGACAAGGTTACGCACGATTTTATGTCCGCTACCCAAAAAATGCGTAAGGGCCAGAACCGAATGGAGGCTTCTTATTTTGTCCCCTTTCAAGCCAATGCCTGTATGGAACCCCTAAATGCAACTGCTGACCATAAAGGAAATCGGGTGGAAGTTTGGGCGGGGACTCAGGCTCCCCAACTTACACGAGAGCGGGTAGCAGAAATTACCCAATTACCAGAAGGAGCGATAACGGTAAACAACTGCCCTTCAGGAGGGGGCTTTGGCCGGCGGTACTTTTGCGACTATGTGGAGGAGGCAGTGGTGCTTTCTGAAAAGATGCGTCGACCGGTTAAACTACTGTGGACTCGAGAGGATACCATACGGACCTCCAAGTACCATCCCTTGCGGACAGAGTATTGGGAGGCTACTTTGGATGCCAATAATTGGCCAGTAGCGATGAGTTACAAGGGAGTTGTCAGTCGACCAGATGGATATAGGCCTTACCCTTATAGCCTTCCGGTAGCTTTTCATCAAGGCTTGAAGTATCGGGAAGGAAATCTACTGCCTCGTGCCTCCTGGAGAAGTGTCGCTGCTCACTACTGGGGGATGAGTTTGGAGTGTTTCATAGATGAACTGGCCAGTAGGGCAGGGGTAGATCCTGTTGAGTTTAGATTAAAATTATTAGCAGAGGCCAGCGTAGTGGAGCAGAAGTTCTTTCCTTGGGTAGGAGACGATCTGTATCCTGCTAAGCTAAAAAGAACTTTGGAAGTAGCGACGGAAAAAGCGAATTGGGGTAATACCAGAGAGGGAATCTATCAAGGTGTCTCTACTATTGCGTACAATACTTCCTATTGCAGTATGGTCGCTGATGTTTCGATTGAAAATAGTCAAGTGAAAGTGCACAAGTTCACCGTGGTGATCGACTGTGGATTAGCGGTCAATCCTAGCCAAGTCAAAAATCAGGTAGAAGGTAGTGTCATGTGGGGCTTAGGGGCTGTGCTGAAACCGGGAATTTCGGTTGAGAACGGTCGAGTACAGCAGGGGAATTTTGATACGTACGACTTATTGAGAATGAAAGAAGCACCAGAGGTAGAGGTTCATATCATAGCAAGTGAAGATCCACCATCCGGAATTGGGGAGCCGGCCGTGCCAGGGGTGGCACCTGCTGTCTTGAATGCCATTTTCGCGGCAACGGGACATCGCCTGAGAAGTATTCCTGTAAAGGAAGAACTACAGCAATTAGCTACTATCTAATTCTTTTGGATTCTGTGGGGAGGCTTGCCAGAGCGTGTTTTTTCACTAGCCGAAGCTCTTTGTGAGGTGAAGCTGTCGAGCCAGGCTGGATAGCCCTAGCGATTGATCGATAAACCTGCCTACGGCTAGCCGGTGGCTGAAGCACTATAGGAAGCGATGCATTAGAAAATTAGTGACATGTTTCAAAGCAGTCTCTCAACGAAACTGTAAGTACATCATGGAGTCGGAAGTCTTTCTAGAGTGTAGCAAGCTTCCGATTTTTTAACCAAAATAGAAAGCCCGGCAAGAGATTCAGGTCGACTAAATCTCTTGCCGGGCTCTTTGGTAAAGGAGTGCTCTTTCTTATCTAAGGATCGTTAGATTGCCAGACGCGAAGCGTTCAATATCATTGCAGACGTACCTCAACTTATAGAGGAACACGCCAGAATTCACCTTTTCTCCTTTAAAAGTGCCATCCCATTGTTGAAAGGCATCTTCGGTAATAAACATTCTACTTCCCCACCGATCATAGATCTCGAAGGAGATGAGGTCTTGAACCGAAAAAGGGTTACTAATGCCGTAGGTATCATTCAGCCCATCTCCATTCGGCGTAAAGGCTCTGGGTAAGTAAAGCGTTCTGCAATCTAGTTGATTCGGGTCAATGACCGTGATATTGATAGAATCCGTGGAAATACAACCGTATACTTGATCCACCATATTTACGGTATAGGTAAGCGGTGGGTCAGCAGCAGGGAATGATGGAATGATGGTTGGTTCTGCCTCGGTAGTAGAAGAGATATCTGTACCTGGAGTCCATTGGAAAGCCGTGGCACAGGAAGAAGTGATCTCCACATCTACTTCACTTCCTAGGAAGATTAGAGTATCTCGAATGGCGATTTTATCTGGCGAAAAATAGAGGCCTGCTATTTCCTCCTCATCCAGTGCCCGATTGTAAATACGCAACTCATCGATCAAGCCACTAAACAAGGGCTCGCTACCGCTCCGACAATTTCCACCTCCAATGGTGAAGTCACCATCGTTAAAGATATCAACCCGACTACTCGTTCCTATTTCCGCAGCAAAGGCACCATTAATATACAAGATCAAGCGATTGGCATCTCTGGCTAATGCAACGTGCTGCCAGCAATTGCCAGGGTCCAAGCCCCGGGCCACAGAAGATACTTTCATATCCTCGGTTAGCACTCCATTTATGGTTTCTGTGATGGGAGAATATCGGATAAAGAAATATTGCTCGAACATGCAATCCTCGCTACGCTTGGATAATAGGTAAGGCGTGCCTGCTTTTCCCACGGGCTTAAAATAAAAGCTTACCGTGAAGTCTTCCGTACTAAATTCGTCATTTATACTTCCCGCATCACCCTTCACCACAATCAGGTCATCCACTCCATCCATTACCAGCGCATCGCCACTCACGCCACAGTCAAAGGTAGGGTTGCCGCTAGCCGTTCCCTCGTTGGCGGAATTGCCTGTAATATCTGTGAAAATGCCATCAAAAGTATAGTATCCAACTAGTCCTACGGCGGTCTGAGCAAAAGATTGCGTCACCAAGGCTAGGAAGGCGAAAGGGAAAAGATATTTCATGGGGATTAATGATTATTTATACAAGGATTTAGACGGACATCGAATAAGATATGGTAGTCGTCACTGATGATTTTTTCGATGTCAGCATGATGATTTTTAGGAAAACACAGCCATCTCCAACCTTCAGGCTGTCATTGTAAGCTTTACCATTCAATACATACAGGAAAATAACGCATGCAACTAAACTATATTTTATCCCCCAAACATATTGCCTAGACCAGGAGGTAACATATCCTTCAGGGCATCTTGTGTAGCTTCCGCTTCTTTCTCTGTGGCCTTTTCCAAGGCACGATTGATTGCAACCATTACTAGGTCTTCTATCTGCTCTACATCCTCCGCATCTACAATGGATTTATCTATTGAGATGTTTGTAATAGTTCTTGCAGCAGTGGCTGTAACCTTCACCAAGCCATCACCGGCCTCTGCCTCAATGGTGATTTGGGCTAATTTTTCTTTGAGGGCTTTCTGATATTCCCCAACCTGACCAAACATGTCACCAAACATAATTACAAAGTGATTTTGTTGAAGGCACAAAATTACGAATATTTCCTGGCGTAAAAAAGACGCGAAAATGACGAGGCTCAAAGCATTTTGCCCTTTAGCTGCGGTATAGCATTGAACTGCTTTCGATTATTGCCCACTTATGACTCCAATCAATACACTTGTGTAAAAGCAGCGGACACTTATAAAAGCCCCGAGAATAGGGAAGGGAAAGACTTTACTTTTGTTTCTGAAAAGGATAATGGAGTAATTATGTCCCAGGCAAATAGTCCCAAAAGCGAGGATATAAAGTGATTTACTGTGGACCCATTAACCAATGAAAACTTGACGGAAGTCAGACACAATTAATCTAGAAGGCTAGCCGGGGTATCCATTAGGATCTATGCAAGGCAAAGGGCTAGCCTTCTTTTTGTTTTTGTACTTTAGCTAGCATCTACTTCAATTGTATGCCTGGTAAACCATCCAAACTTTCCTTATTCCTATCATTCACATAGTCTTTCACGCCAGGTGCACCACCTTTGGCCTCTGCCCATTTCAATAGCGTGTCACGCTCTCCTTCGTAGGAATACAAGGGGACAGAAAAGCCGCAAGCATCTTGAATACGAGTTAGGTTTACCTTAATAATACTCCTAGCACCTTCATAATGCGGGAATCGAGATTTTAACTCTTCAAATCCCTTAGAGCCATTTTCTAACACTTCCCCCTCCCCATACAATCTCAAAATCTTTGGCGCGCCTTCAAAAGCACAAAACATGATCGTAATGCGACCATTTTCTCTTAAGTGGGCAACTGTCTCTATTCCGCTTCCAGCTAGATCGATATAGGCTACAGTGAGTTCATCCAAAATACGGAAGGAGTCCAAACCCTTCGGTGAGCAATTGACCAGACCATCTGTTGAGAGAGGAGCGGTACTGACAAAAAACATCTTTCGCTCGTTAATCCAATCTTTCCATCTGTCGTCGATAATAGGAAATATTTTTCCCATAGTGCTTTCTGTTTTAAGGTGTTTTGAATTGAAGCTGTTTAAGAATATCTGCTGAACCTAAATGGGTTTTGCAGCGGATAAAATATCTTTAAACAACCTCATTAGGTGAATAAATAGAACACCCCAGGCACAAAAAAGATTCCTATGGATTACTCTTTCCAGAAGGGGATAAATGCCGATTCTACGTACAACATTGTGTCACGACTATCTACTCGACGAGGCAGATAGGTCTCCATGTGAAACTGATGTTTTCCGCGATCGAGATAATTGACATCAAGTATGGTGATCATGCCTACATTGTCTCGTGTCGGATGATCATAAAAGTGGTAGGTGGGATCCGGAAATAAGCTATCATTTACATAAAGTCGATGCATACTACTCATACATTGCAAAAGAGAGTCCGCATCACTATTACGGTTGTTAATATTATTGAAACTGACAATGCCCTGAATTTTTACGCCCGTATTTTTGGCTGGCGTTAGTCCTGGACAAAGGGCTTCAATCGATTTATCATCACTGGCTGGGTTATAGGGGAGGAAAATTTCGAGGTATCCATTGTCCACGTATTTTGAAGGAATGCTGGCAGCATTAGTTCGGGCTGTCTCCGCTCTGATATCGTCATATTCCACTGTTGATAATAAGGTTTTCCCAGGTCGAGAGGGATAGTAGGTATGGGTCACGAAATTAAGAGAGGCGAGGATCATGGCTAAAACAATATAGGGGACAATTAAGGCGCCCACCCAGCGTCCAAATTTATTATCGATCAAGTTGTAATACATGGATCGATACAAAAAAGCCAGTGTCACAAAACCATAAAACCGATAAATAGGGTAATAGAACTTGGAAAACCATTTAATTCTTTTGAGGTTGCCAAGCGTCACAAAGTCTAAAAAATAGAGGAAGCAGGTAACGAAAATGACTAGATTTAAAATGTTTGTCGCCGTATTATCTTCGATTCCGAAGTAGCCCAAAATTAGATTGATGGACGTCATCACACTCAGGAAGAACCCCAATGATAAAATAATGAAAATGATTAGGAAGGTAAACGCAAATATGATACTACAGATCTTCTCTAATCGCTCGATATAGGCATCAAAACTGGGGATACGACGGCGAAGAAATTTATCGAAGGGAGGGCTAAAATTAAAATAATCAAAGTCGATATCATCGGATACGTATCGGAGGCCAATGGTACTAATCCATAGGCCTCGGAAAAGCACGTGAATGATCAAGTTGAAGACCAAGGCGAACCAGACTGCCATTAATATCCCATATGGTATCAGTAGGGCAGCATAAGTGCTAGATTCACTAGCTAAAAGTCGAGCTTTTCGCCCCAGGTCAAGTAAGGGCTCATAAGTACCGATCAACAAAAAAATGGCAAATCCAGAAACTAGTAATTCTAATTGCCAGCTCTCCTGTTGTAATACTTCAAGCCATTGTGTGAGCTTCGATTTAGATCGTTTTTCCATACCTGGGTGTAGTGGTTAGTGAGAGGTGCCAGTGTTGTTTGGGTATTGCTTGTTGTCCGCTGGCACTTTCCAAATATAAAAGACCAGGGCTGAAATGTGAAATCATTTGTTAGTTTTGGAAAAACTCTGTTACAATGCCGATTCGATTAATTGTTCATGGCGGGGCCTGGAGTATACCAGATGAGATGGATGCAGCTCACCTAAATGGCGTGCAAAAAGCGCTGGAAACGGTCTATCCAGCTCTGCAAGCTGGGATCTCAGCTTTACAGGCAGTTGAACAGGCTGTGAATATTTTAGAAGAGGATCCCACCTTTGATGCGGGCAGAGGAGCCTTTTTAAATGATCAGGGAGAAATAGAGTTGGACGCCATTATTATGGATGGACGTGATCTATCCTTCGGAGCAGTGGCTGCGGTACAAAACCTCCTGCATCCCGTAAGCCTTGCTCAACAAGTTATGGTTAAAACGGATCATAGCATGTTGGTTGGGAAGGGTGCACAAGCCTTTGCCAGAGCTATTGGAATGGAAGAGTTAGATCCTACCGTTTTGCTAACAGAACGTGAACTTGCCTATTATCATCAGATCAAGGAAGATCCAAACTTCAAATCACACCATCCATTCGAACCATTGCCGAGCGACACGGTTGGTGCAGTGGCTATGGATAAGGACGGGAATCTCGCCGCTGCGACCTCTACCGGCGGAACCCCCCGGAAAATGGCGGGCCGGGTAGGAGATAGCCCCATCATAGGCGCTGGTGCTTATGCGGACAACCAAACCGGCGCAGTTTCTACGACTGGTTGGGGAGAATCTATCATGAAAGTTTTGCTGGCTAAAACAGTTTGTGATCGAATGGAGCATACTAACGCAGAAGAGGCTGCCAGGTTTGGGGTTCAGGTATTGCGGGAAAAAGGAAAGGGATATGGTGGACTAATAGGAGTCAATGCTCAAGGCGATTATTCCTTTGCCTACAATACCGAGAAGATGGCTTGGGGCTGGGTGGATACAAGAGGCACTATTCAGGCTAGGATTAAATGAAGCCGACTGGGGCTGAAGAAGCCACTCCTGAAGTTAAAAGCCCTCCAAGCACAATGACAGATAATTAGTTCTAAGCCTGTGTAAATAGTGCTGTGGAACTCATTCTGCAATCCATCTTACCAAGTCTAAAAATGCGGTTAAAAGAAAAATCTTAATCCGTAAATTAGAGGAAACCGTCTAAAATAGTTCTTCAAACCCGTTGCCACACTGCATTGCAACAGGTAGAATACCATAGCGCTCAGCTATCCAGTGAAAAATAGAGGGCTACGATCGCATTGGCAAAACCTGCATGTAGACAGGCTTTGCCCCAGTAGGCTTTAATCCTATTCATCATACAACCTTATTAGCTATGAGACTATTCATTGCTCTTTTATTCTGTATGCTGGCCAGTATACCCTCTTTTGGTCAGTATACCCAACTTCAAGTATTGGATCCCCAGCGAAATTGGGACCGGAGATCTGGGACCATTGAAGAAGCGGCTATTGTTATGAAGCCGCAAGGGATTTATACTTTAGTCGATCTCTATCTTACCTTTTCAGCTCGTGATCAAGGTTTTGATGCGGGCAGAAACCTGGAAGTGGTACTTGATTTTCATCTGCCAATAGAAGCTCACATGGTCGATTCCTGGCTCTGGTTTAATGGCCAAATCATTAAAGCAGAGATGATGGATCGCTGGACGGCAACCTTGGTGTATGAAGAAATTGTTGGCCGTAATCAGGATCCTTCTATTCTTTATAAGGAAGGAAATGGCCAATATCAATTGCGGATCTTTCCAATGGAAGCTGAAGCTAGCCGGAAGGTGAAAATTTCTTACCTCATGCCAGCCCAATGGAGTGCTCAGCAAGTGAGCACTGCTCTACCACTGGATATATTGGCAAGTAGTTGGCACCCTTTACAAACAGTAAACTTACGAGTTTGGCAAGAACAAGAATGGGGAACACCCGAGCTGGAAAGTGGTGCTAGTCTAGCACTTGATCGCATTACCGACCCTGACCAGGGAAGTTTTTGGGAGAAAAGCCTTACGGCCGATCAACTAGCTAGCAGTGGGCTAAAATTGGTCAACGCCTCTCCCGCCAAGAATGGCGTCTACGTAGGCATTTTAGGCGACCCTGCCAATTCCTTTTACCAAATGGTATTGATCCCCGAGGAGGCTGCGACTTTTCCCGCCGGTACTACTAGAAAAATGATGCTTGTTTTCGATTACAATTCAGATAACGTCAATGGAGTGAGTCAGTCTTATTTGTTGAATCAAATGAAGCAACAGCTCAAGGAGCGCCTTACGCCCCAAGATTCTTTTAACCTGATCTTTTCTAATCTCTTTATTGAACCCTGGAGTGAGGTGTGGCTTCCCGCTGACCCACAAACCATTGATGCCACTTTTGCTGCCTTGGCTGCAGAGCCGATAGCGGAGTATAGCAACTTGCCCAGCTTGCTGGCGGAAGGGATCCAATTCATTAATGAAACGGGCGGAAGTGGTACCCTGCTCTTGGCGGCTAGTAATGATGATTTTGACGATCTGCAGTCTGCCAATACACTGGTGGAAGATCTTTTGAATCTAATGGGAGATAATCAGATCCCGATTAACATTTTGGATTATCAAAACAGAAATATTGGAGGGACCTGGATCGGCAATAGGTACTATCGAGGGAATGAGTATTTATATACAAACTTGAGTCAGCTCACTGGAGGGGAATTCGTGAATCAAATTAATTGCTGCCCCACACCAAGTTTGGATGAAAATGTAGTTTCGATCTTTGGTATGGCTACAGGCTTACAAGGACAAATTGATATCTATACGGGCCTTGCTGAAGGTTTTTGCTACCAACGATATACACTAGGACAGACCGGGGATATCAGTAGTCTGAATAAGCCAATCCGGCAATTTGGGAAGTACAATGGCCAATTCCCCTTCCACATTGAATTAGCTGGAGAATACCAAAATAACTTCTTTGGAAATGTAGTGTCCATTCCGGAGAACGAACTTATCCAAAGTGATTCCTTCTTAAACGAGGCCTGGACTGGGCAATTGATCCAGCAGTTGGAACAGTCCGGGGGGGACAATGGAACCATTAGTAACATCATTAATCAAAGTATAGATGCAAGAGTGTTGTCGATATATACCGCTTTGATTGCCTTGGAGCCGAGTCAAGGAGGGGAGATCTGCTTAGAGTGTGTGGATGAGAGCGGGGAAGTTGTATCTACAGAAGATCCATTGGAAGACCTATTGATGCTAGAGGCATTCCCCAATCCTTTTAAAGAAAAAGTAAATATTCGCGTTCAGTTAAGTGATAAAGTTCGATCAGAGGATTGCGATTTTAGTATTTTCAATCTGATGGGGCAGCAGGTATTTAGTTTTGCCAAGCCCAATCTAACGGGTACCAACGAATTTAATTTTACCTGGGAAGGGCAGAGCAGTACTGGAGTAGCTTTGGCAGGGGGCATTTACTTCTTTGTAGCTGCGACCCCAAATGGCCAGGCGCACCTAAGACTTAATTATGTGAAATAAGCTATTTCTTCTGCTAAAGACTTGCCAAAAGTCAAACTAGTTTTTCGGAAAAGCTTGCCCCTATCCCGGCTTCAAATGCAATTGGAGTCGGGATATTTGTGAGCACTTAGAGGCAAAATTGAAGAAAGGCGAAAAACGAAGCCAATAAAAAGTGATTTATAGGCCCATGTTATGAAATAAAATACTGTTTTATAGTCTCTTTTCTTTATCTATTGTAGATAAATTTGGTCTTGAGAAAAAGCATAACATTCATCGGAAATTCTTGACAGCAGTGCGAATTTCGACCAACTTTGTATAGTCATTCATGTCGTACGAAATCATTCAAGATGCCTAAAATCAAGAGATTACCCGCAGTCCTATTCAGCAGCCTCTTGGCCATGGTGCTGGTGGCTTTTGCTTTCTCCGCCTTTTCCCCACTAACATTCCAGACTATAGAGGGGGAAACCTATCATTTCGAAGCGGAAAACATTGATCGAATCGTGGAGGTGGAAGGAGAGGAAGGTTTTTACATAGAAGAATCTAGTGGAAAGATATTCATTGCTAACGAATCTCTGGAGTATTTTAAGCAAAAGGCGGCATTGAAATGGGCGAATCCATTCAAGGAAGTGGCAGAAGCTGATGGTCAACTCCATTTTGGTAATGCACCAGTTTTGCAGCGGGAAGGAGATCAGTGTGACCCCAAAGTGGATGGATACAATGTCTTTCATGTTCAAGGTTTTATCTATATCGATCCTACTACGTTCATTGTCATTGATGATAATCGGAGTTTTGGAGAATGTCCTTGTGATGATCCGGCGGTGAAGAGAGGTAAGAAGGCAAACTGCCCACATGTACATCATAGAACTAAAAAGAAAATTATTGATCGGGCGCGTAGCTGTGGCTTAGGAGATTGGTTTCCGGTCAGACGTTGTCGATAAACCTGCCCTTGCTCATGCACAGTCAAAAACAGATCGAACAATTGCTAGAAGCGAAGATGGCTCCCATAGAGGAAGTAATTCGACAAGTAACGGCAGAAATGCGAGCTATTCCGGAAGAAGAACCGGTACTTCTTGATGCCGCTAAGAACCATTTACGAAAGCTACATCGCGAGGCTCATCGGACCTATATTGCGTTTGGGTTCGAACATGCCGATTGTACAAAGGGGCTCAGTATTTTGTACAGTAATAGGCATCGAATCGAACGTCAGAGGCTGCAAAAGGTAGTGGCTGATTTAGCACCATCGCTACAGCATACAAAGTTAGCCCGAAGCCTAAGAATATTCCTCTCAGGCGATTTGGTAAAGGTAGGACAAGCATTCCATGATATCGAGGCGCAGGAAATTTCTGGAAAAGATTTTAAACTGTCTTCTCTGATCGGAAAGCCTATTCTTTTAACTTTTTGGGGTGGAGGCTGTAGAGGAGCGAGAATGAGGAACCAATGGTTATCGGATCACCATGAAACATTGAAAAGTCAAGTTCAATTGGTTAACTTTTACCTGGGTTTAGACAAGGCCCGCTGGCAGCAATTGTCAAAAGAAGCTGAAATTCATTGGGGCAATATAAGTGATTTGCAAGGGTGTGATGGAGCTGTTAAAACAAGATATGACTTTCAGGGAGTTCCAACTTCCATCTTGATCGATGCCGATGGCATTGTATTAGCGCGAGAACGAGAAGATGAATTCGGCTATGATCTCCTTAATTCCATTGAGACACTACTTCATTCCAAACCCGTTTAAGGGTGATGGTAAGTATGCAAAGATAACGTCAGAGCCCGAAAGGGCTCACATATGCCTTTCAATCTGACCCGGAGCGGCTGTAGCTGGTCTACTTAAGCTCCGGTTTTTTACCGAACTTGTTTAAAAATCACCATAATGACAACAGAAAAAGTAACTACCGCCGATGCAATTATTAATAATCATGCCTGGTTTTCGGCGGTTCCTGGGTTTGTACCGATTCCCGTTATCGATATCTTAGGTATATCTGCTGTTCAAAGAGACATGGTTAAGCAACTGTGTAAATTTTATGATTGCCCCTACAGTGAACAAAAGGGCAAGGCGATAGTGATGTCTTTCACTGGTTCCATCTTGAGTCGAATTCCAGCCTACAGTATTCGATCCGTTGTCAAATCCATACCTGTGGTGGGATGGGCATTGGGCGGATTATCGCTTTCCGTTTTTGCCGCTAGCTCTACTTATGCAGTAGGACAAGTCTTTAAGGAACACCTTGATCAAGGAGGGACATTATACGATCTAAACCCTGAGAATTTCAGAGCCTTTTATAAAAAACAGTTTGAAAAGGGGAGAGAAATCTTCAGTAAGAGAAGTAAGGAGACGCCTGCCGAACCAGAGGATAAAGCAACAGACAAGCCAGAAGAAAAAGAAGATTAGGAAGTTTTGATGCAGTTGAATGCTAAGTGGCAGGACCAAAGATTTAGGCCTGAGCCTTCTTTGAGGCCTTACTTTACAACTTATCGAAGTTTGGTAGGCAAAGGCTATACGAATAAGGCCCTTCCTTTTACGATCTTCCCAGATGGAAGGGCTCATATCTTATTTCATTTATTTATAGATAATAATCAGCAGCAGGGTAACTTCAAATCTAGGCTAGCCATAGTAGGGCCTAGGTCTATATTCAAAGAAATCAACCGACAGAATCGACTATTGACCCTGATTTTCAGTTTTCGCCCAGGCGGTGCTTTTGCTTTCTTTTCTTTTCCCTTGAAGGAGGTGGCTGATATCGCAGTAGGATTAGAAGATGTGTGGGGGGGAGAGATTGAAGATTGTCGTGAGCGTATGATGGAGAAAGTGCTAACGGGCGAGCTGGATACTGCTGTACAAGTTTTAGAAGCCTACTTGATAAAAAAGCTAGAAGGTCGTTCTGACCTACGTTTACTTCACCCTGTTATCCTAAAAAGTTTAAGGAGACTAGAAAAAGATCCCGGGATAAGCGTAGCGGCTCTGGCTACAAATTATGGAATTTCGACGCGCTACTTGCATCAACTCTTCACTACTCAAGTCGGGATTGGGGCCAAGCGCTTTTGTCGTATTCAACGTGCTATGCGTACGCTGATACAAGCAAGGCGAGGGTGGGAGTACGGTTGGGCTGATCTAGCTTTAACCCAAGGGTACTACGATCAATCTCATATGATCGATGAGTTTCAATCCCTTTTAGGGGATTCGCCACAAAAGATGATTCAGTTGAGATAAGATAGATCGGTTCCGATTTTTCCAATACAAAAGCTAAGTTGGCCACTAATTTAGCGACTCATTAAATCAAACCACCCTAGTATGAGTCGCATAAATCTCTATACCATTGTAATGGTTTTTTTGACGATGATGGCATGTCATGCACAAGACACTCCTCCCAAGGCGGTAGCTGCCACCGATCACTTTGAGTTTTACATCAATAAGTGGTTAAATCAACATCATTTTTTATTTCAAACGGCTAAGGCCCTAGCCAAGGATTCTACCGCAACCATTGAGCACTTTCCTCACTGGCAAAAGCTAAGCCCTCAAGAGCAAGAACTTACCCGGGAACTGATGACCTATTATCAAGAAAACTGGATAGATAAGAGTCTATTGTTCAATGGAGGTTTATATAAAATCAAAAGAACGATTAGTTATTGGCAGGATAAGCGGAAATCGCTTGACTACGAAGCCCACCCTGAGCTCGCGCAGTATTGGACTGAATTCGCTCCCATCTACGAGCGACTTTTTTGGTCAGTTCATCGTGCTCGGAATGAAGAAGTAGTGCAGCATAACCTAGCACGAATCCGCGCCTACGAAACGCAAGCCGCTGCCCGCTTAAGCCAATTGAGTCAAGAGCCCTGGCCCACCTCCAAGATTCGAATAGATGTGACTTACCTGGCTGATTGGGCGGGAGCATACACTACGACGGATCCCGTGCATGTGGTTGTAAGTACGAAAAAAGTAGGCCCAGAAGGAGATTGGGTCGAGACCATTTTTCATGAGTCAAGTCATAAGTTGATTAGTAGTCGAAGAGGAAAAGTATCTGAATTGATTCAAGCGTTGGCAAAGGAAGAGGAACTTGAAATCCCGCGCCAACTTTGGCATGGTGTACTTTTTTATTTTGCGGGGGCTGTGATTAAGGATTTATTGGTAGCGGATGGAGTTGACTATGAATTGTATATGTTTAGAGAAAATGTCTTTGGGGCCTATCACGAAGCATTGACCAAAAGTTTGGACCCTTATTTGGCTGGAGATCGGAATCTAGAAATGGCCCTACAGGAGTTACTGATAAGTTTGCAGTAAATTCAAAAGGAAGTAAATAAAACGGATTGCTGACAAATTGGCAGTCTTTTATTCGGCAAAGGGTAAGTATGGCAGATGATGTGGAGTGGCACCCTTATTGAACAGATAGGGGGGAATACTCCGACTATTGTTCATTAAAAACTCGATTGTTATGACAGATCACAATTCCAACCAGCGTCCATTCTTTAATATCCCAAAGTTTTTTGAGGAAGCCTTCGGCAAAGACTTCAAGGATTGGACTTCCGATGCTTGGTATAATTTCGGCATCTATATTCCCGCCGCTAATATTAAGGAAACCCCCAGCTCTTTTGTACTTGAATTAACTGCTCCAGGTCGAGATAAAGGCGACTTTACGCTTCGTTTTGAAGACGACAGGCTTCATTTATCTGTTCCCAAAAAGACAATTACACCTGGGGAAGAAGAGCGTTATACGCGTAAAGAGTTTGCTTACCCAGCGTTTCGCCGGCAATTTAACTTTCCAAAATATGCTGTGGATCACAACGCTATCAAAGCTACCTATGAAAACGGAATACTGCAGGTTGTTTTGCCGAAGCGAGAAGAAACAAAGACGACCGATACACACAATATTACAGTGGACTAAGCTATAGCGCTTGCACTTGTAACCTATGCCCTTTGGTTGATTTTGCTCAACCAAAGGGCATTTTATTTTTGGTGGAATTTTGTTCGAGAATGTAAGGACGAACGCAAGGCATTGAAATTTCGCTCACTTTTGCTTTGCTGACATATGTAATGAAGTTGTTTAAAAATAGCTAGATGATTTATTTGCAAGTCCTTGGCAACCAATCCTTCAGCTATTTCTCCGACCGTACTTTCCAAGTACGCTTCTCGAAATCAGCTTCGACTTGAGCGCTAATCTCTTACAACTAACTTCAACCTCCATTTTTAAACAACTTCAATAAAAAAACGCTATTTCAAGTAGGGGGCGTATCCTGAACTTGCATCTTGGAGGTGTAAACGTTTAGGATTGGAGCACCATAAGATTCTCGTTAAGCGGAGGAACCTTTATTGCTCCATACTCGATCCTTATTTTTCCCAGGAGTTGAAAAAGATCCGGATTTAGATCGACTTCAATTAACTAAAAAACAATCTACAACCCGATGAAAAGACTGTTATTGTGTACCCTGCTGCTAGGGGTGCTGGGTAGTACTTATGCCCAAAATAAAGCCACGCTCAGTGGCTACGTAAGAAACGCAGCGGATGGCGAGGTCCTTCTCTTTGCTAATGTCTTTGTCAAAGAACTCGAAACAGGGACCACCACGAATCACTATGGCTTCTATTCCTTAACCCTACCAGAGGGGAGATATACCCTCTCCATTTCTTACCTCGGTTATCAATCTATCGAAAAACCCATCGCATTAACAGGTGATACGGAACTGAATATTGAACTACAGGAAGGCGGACAAGTACTGCAAGAGGTGGTTGTGTCAGGGAAAGCGGCAGATGAGGCGGTAACTGAAGTTGCGATGAGCAGAATCGATTTGCCCATTGAGCAGATCAAGAAATTGCCAGCCTTATTTGGAGAACCCGACGTGATCAAAACGATCCAAGTCTTACCCGGCGTGACGAATGCGGGAGAAGGGACTTCAGCTTACTTTGTGCGAGGAGGGAGTGCGGATCAAAATCTGGTGTTGATTGATGAAGCGCCAGTTTACGATGTGTCTCATCTCTTTGGTCTCTTTTCTGTGTTCAACTCCGATATCATCAAAAGTGCGGAGCTGTACAAAGGAGGAATCCCAGCCAAATACGGAGGTCGACTTTCATCATTGTTGGAAGTGACGACTAAAGATGGAAACAATAAGAAATTTGAAGGCGCGGGAGGCATCGGTTTGATGGCTGCTAGATTAAGTTTGGAAGGGCCCATCCAAAAGGAAAAGGCTTCCTTTATTGTGAGCGGGCGACGATCTTATGCGGATTTGATTATGACCGAGATTGATGACCTGGATGGAACTACAGTCAGTTTTTACGACCTCAATGCCAAGGTGAATTGGCGCCCCAATAACAAGAACCGCTTTTTCATCTCAGCCTATGATGGTCGAGATATCTGGAAATTTGGCGACGATTTTAAAATGGGCTGGGGAAATACCACCGCTACCTTCCGTTGGAACCACCTATTCAACGAAAAATTATTTTCTAATACCACTTTAGTTTACAGTGATTTTGACTACCGACTAGAAGATCTAGATGTGGCCGATGGATTCGTTTGGGATGCCAACCAGAAAGAGATGTCCATCAAAGAAGACCTTACTTATTTTGTCAACCCCAACCTCACCCTCCAAATGGGCTATCAGGGAATTTATCGACGATTTAGCCCAGGGACCATTTTACCCAACAATGAGGGATCTATTTTTAAGGAAACCAAACTGCAGAAGTTAGGGGCATTGGACCATGGTTTGTACCTCGGAGCAGAACACAAAATCAATGACCGACTGAGTTTACAGTATGGAGTGCGGTTCTCGATTTTCCAAAATATTGGAAAAGGAACGATTTACGAGTACGAAAATAGAACGGATAATGTTGAAGTGGTCGTCAAGGATTCCACGGTGTATGGTAGTTTTGAGAATATCAAGGTCTTTTCAAATTTAGAACCACGCTTTAACGCTCGCTACCGCCTGAACCCGGGTAGCTCTTTGAAGTTCTCCTATCAACGTATGGCTCAGTACATTCACCTGATTTCCAACTCCACCGTGCCGATCCCTTTCAATACCTGGGCACCCAGTTCACCTTATCTAGATCCACAATTAGCGGATCAAGTCGCATTGGGGTATTTCCAGAATTTCCAGAACAACACCTACGAATTTTCAGCAGAAACTTTCTACAAAAAGGCGGGAAACGTCACAGAATTCGCCGATCACGCCAATATTTTCTTCAACAAGCATTTGGCTACGGAATTTCGCCAGGGTGATAGCGAATCCTATGGCTTAGAGTTATTTGTGAGGAAGGTTAAAGGTGAGCTCCAAGGTTTTGCCAGCTATACCTTGTCCAAAGCCATCATGGATGTGCCAGGAATAAATCAAGAAGAAGAGTTTGTTGCCAATCACGATCGACGCCACAATTTAAACTTAGCATTGACCTACGCACTAAGTGATCAGTGGGATGTCGGAACCAACTTCACCTTTTCCAGTGGCCGTCCCATCACTTTGCCGACCGGTAAATTCCAGTTTGACAACTATCAGGTGGATTACTTCTCTGGGCGTAACGGTTATCGTTTACCGGACTTTCACCGGTTGGATCTTTCCGTTACCTATAACTCCAGAAAGAATAAAGACCGAAAATTCAAGCGTAGTATGACTGCGGGTATTTACAACGTTTATAATCGACAAAACCCTTATACCATCTATACCAGAAAGAAACAGGATGATGATGGAAACATCATTGGTGATGGGACTGAAAAAGAGGCACGCCTAGTATATCTATTTGGCATCATGCCGTATTTCAGCTGGAACTTCTCTTTCTAACGACTATTAATCAAATGTTATGAAAAATCAATCTTTGCTATATATCTGTTGTCTAGTTTTCCTGAATCTGGCCTGCGAAAAAACTATTCCTCTCGATCCTGGCCAGACACCAGAATTGTATGTGATCGAAGGTTTAATTACCAATGAAACCACCAGACAGCAAATAAAGGTTTCCAAGAGTCAGGGGTTTAATGACGTAGGTGTTTCCGCCGGGGTGAGCGGAGCCCAAGTGGTGGTGACGGACGATCAAGGTCTTATCATGGACTTTACCGAAGCCCAGCCCGGAATCTATAAATCCAAAACAGCTTTTGCCGGAGAAATCGGCCGCACTTACACTTTGACAATTGAGCACAACGATCAGCTGTTTACAGCCAGCGAGATGATGAATACCATGGGAACTATCGATACCCTGCTTACACAGATAGATCCAGAAGAGCAGGCAGATCCAGAGGAGGATGGCCGTTTCTATGATATCCTGGTTTTCATGAAAGAACCGCAGGAGACAGAGAATTTCTACTTGGTTAAATTCTTTCGCAACGGGCAGGTGGAGAATTTTGATGGTGAGGATGTCTACGTCTTTGATGATGTTGCCATTGGAGAAGACCTTAGTGCCCTACCAGGGCCGGTCTATTATGCAGAAGGAGATGTCGCACGAATGGAGCTGTACAGTTTGAGCCGGAAAGCCTTTCGTTTTTACAGTGACCTCAATGCCAATATCAATAATGATGGGGGCATGTTTTCAAGCCAACCTGCAAATGTTAGCACCAACATGGAAGGTGGTGCCATAGGTTATTTTCAAGTGTCGGCTTTTGATGAGAAAGAGGTGACGATCAAATAATTAGCAAAACTAGCCTTTTTACATACCAAATGGGGGTCAACTTGTAGCTGAACAGCTACGAGTTGGCTACTTTTTGGAGTTTGTTGAGCAAACTATTTTCCAAACTGCTCATTGACAACTAAGTCCTTTTGATGATCCCAAACCCTAAGCTCATTCACCTCACCCGCACCTTCAAATTTGTAGCGGATGCCCACAATTCGACCTGGATCAGCGGGTAGCTTACCTTTCAGTACATCTTGATCATTGACCTTAACCCTAAAAACTTGGTCCGTCATCTGGAGATCTATTTTTTGCCATTCTATCCCTTGGTGAGCTAGCCCTGACAGGTTCGTTTTCTTACCATCAATTGTCAAGCCATTGAAGCGCGCCTTTAGTTCTCCCACACAACCAGCAGCAGATAAAGGGATTCGTATAAATCCACGTGTACAATTGATCGTGATCGAACTGTATTGGCAGGCTGCCTTGCCATCCTGAAACGTATGGCGCAGCTGTGTTTGCAATCGGAAATCGGTACTCCTAAGGTCTCCGAAATCTTGCACTAGATAATAAGCCAAATTAGGAATGACTGCTTCACCATGTAAGGTTTCTGTTACGGAATTATCTACGGAAAGGAACGGCGATTGCTGCCATTCGCTGGTTAAGATATAGCGAGGCATCGGACCAGATTCTATAGCTGCCATCCAACCATTCGAAGGAACGAAGAGATCGTGTTCCTTAATGATCTGATCATCTACGACAATCTTGGCGCGATAGTATCCGGGGTAATAGTAGGTAGAAGTGACTTCCTTTTCCAGGGGGTCGATTACAAACCGCTTTCGTTCATCCCAGGATTGTTGAATTTCAAATACCTTGCCCGAAATATCCTTGAGGTCATAATTGAATACCACGGTATTCGGTATACCATCGGCTACTGGATTTGTGCTAAAGCTGACTTGCTCTTTAGCGGCCTTTGAAAGGGGAGCGGATTGACTTCCTTTTTGGCTGGCAATGGCTATAATCATAATCAAAACCAATACAGCCGCAGGAAGAACAAAGGTTAACCATTTCCTCGGCTTTTGGGCAGGTACGCTGGGGGTAGGAGGGGCAGTTTTTGCCACTGGAGCGGTTATGGTCTTTTCTGTTTTTTTTGCCGGAGGAGGTGTGTTGAAGGCCTGTTTGAAAGCTCGCCAATTGTCATAACCGAGGAAACGGGCAATAGCATTGAGCGTGGTGGGATTAGGAGTGGCATTGTAGTTTACGCGACCAACTAGCCTTTTTAGTGTAGTTATACTTAGGCTCAAATCGGTCGAAGCTAAAATAGCTTCACTTAGGGTTTGAAAATCTTCACTTGACCATTCATCTACCTTGCCCCATCCAAGCTTATGTTCTAGCTTTTGCCGGGCTATTTCCAGATACCAATGGTCATTTCTGCCTTCTTTTACCATGTTTAGTCGGGATTTGTCCTTACGAATTTAGCCTAAAAAAATTGAAGCTGTCAACTTCTTTGGATGG
This sequence comes from Saprospiraceae bacterium, assembly GCA_019634045.1. Lineage (GTDB taxonomy): Bacteria > Bacteroidota > Bacteroidia > Chitinophagales > Saprospiraceae > DT-111. The sequence continues at coordinate 4,560 of JAHQWA010000243.1, read as the reverse complement.
AACTTGAACGAACTTGAACGAGAATGAATGGCCTTTCAGGTGGGATTAGGGCAACTTTGAACCGTAAGATTTACGAATCATGCTTTGAACAAGCTTTGTCTGTAGAGGTTCTTATTTGTGACAGCTATTGGTAGATAATGAATCTATCATAGCAAGACTACATTTCAAATCTAAATTCTGTCTAATGAAAAAAGTGTATTTAGCTATTGGTCTGCTATTCTTTGCTTTGCAATTTGTCGTTGCACAAGATGTTGTGGTTCGCCCAAATTCTAAGCGTTTAAGTAATGGCGAAGTTCAGGCGCGAAAAAGCCCTATGAGTTCTTCCTTTATGAAGAAAGGAGATGCTTATGCTCGTTTTGTTTACAATCAACCTCACTTGCGAGGACGTACCATCTTGGGTGAAAAAGAGCCCTATGGCAAAGTATGGAGACTGGGTGCAAATGAAGCTACCGAGTTGTTCATCACTGCTGATCTAGAAGTAGGAGGCAAAACATTGGCAAAGGGTGCCTACTCCGTATTCGCGGTTCCAGAAGCGGACAAATGGACCTTGATCTTCAACAGCGATTTGGGACAGTGGGGTGGTTATGGCTACAACGCAGAAAGTGATGTCTTGCGTGTAGAGGTAGCAACTCAAAAAGCACCAAAAACTTTTGAAGCATTTACGATTTGGTTTAGCGATGATGGCTCTGCTATTAATATGGCATGGGGCGACACTCACGTAAGCGCACCGATCGCTTTTAAATAAGCAGATCTCCTGTTTGTGCGCGCAAAATTCCGCGTTACACGTACTTCGATTTCCTTGGGACGCTACCTAAGTCCCGAGATATTCTTCTCTACAGACATTAGCTACATTGAAAATATATTGGTTGACTACCTGCTGTCCTTGTGACAGCAGGCTGGTCTTCCCATGTTTTGTTTGCTCATTCGGATTATCCGACTGTTGGTATCTGCCGGGGGCCCTTTGTTTAATTGTAAGCTTAAGGCTCCAGGCAGGTCTTTAAAATTCAACCTATTATCATGAAGCTAATCAGACCAGGTATCATTGTCCTACTAATGAGCCTTCAAGCGCTGGCCTACAGCCAGGCCCAAAAGATATCTTTTACTAGCCCCGAATGGCGATTTGGGAATGATAAACATCGAATTGAAACCTATAAAGGCCAAGAATGCTTATATATGGAGCCTGGCTTCACTGTCTACGAGGGCTTGAAGTTCAAGAATGGCATCATTGAATACGATGTGTCCTTTTCTAATACCCGCCAATTTTCTGGCGTTGTTTTCCGGAGAGAAAATGATACCAACTACGAAGAGTTTTACCTGAGACCTCACCAATCGGGCCAGGCGGATGCCAATCAGTATACCCCCGTTTTTAATGGCCTTTCCGGTTGGCAATTATACCACGGGGAAGGTCATGGCGCCCCCTATGACTACAAGTTTGACGAATGGATGCATGTGAAGCTCGTGGTGCTGGAAGAACGCATGGAAATCTATATCGATGATATGGAGGAGCCCCTGGTGTATGTTCCGCAACTCAAGCGCGCTACCAGAACCGGAGAAATCGGTTTTACTACCAATCGAAGTTTCGTCCGATTGGCTAATCTAGAGGTTACTCCTACTGATGAGGTAGTACTCAAGACAGTGAAAAAGGAGTTGCCTAAACTTGAGCCTGGTACTATTGCTAGCTGGCAGGTTTCCGAGGTGGTTTCTACTGCGGACTTGCTTGAGCAGGTCAGTAAACAGGAGATCGATCTATCTACTTTAAAATGGAAGACTCAGGAGGTTGAATATACCGGCACGCTGAACCTAGCTCGGCTTTGGCCCAGAACTAAAGAGAAAAATGCCGTATTGGCCAAATTCGAACTTTCTTCTGATGGAGAACAGATCAAAGCTCTTCACTTCGGCTATAGCGATAAGGTGCATGTGTTCTGTAATGGCCAATTGCTATATGCTGGGGATAATACTTACCGGACTAGAGATTATCGCTACCTAGGCACAATAGGTTACTTTGAGACGGTATACCTACCCTTAAAAGAAGGAAAAAACGAGATCTGGATGCTCGTTACGGAAGCATTCGGGGGATGGGGAGTTAAAGGGAAGTTCCAAGATATGGAAGGCCTCCGAGTTGATCCGTAGGTAGCCTCTTGCTAAAGTGTTTTACTACTTCAAGAAACAAGAGAACCTAGTTTTTTTATTGTGTAAAGTTTAGTTATACTTTCGACCTGCTCAGTGGTTTGGGCAGGTCATTTAATAACTTAATATAGACAAGTAATGTGACAATAGGCATCGCGTAATTTTGGGTAGCGATTTTTGCCGTTACTGTTAGACGATGCACAAAAACCTTGGCTAGCCTACCTAAGCAAGACTTTGAGCAAGGACAGCTAACCAAAAAAACGGAGAGCCTGGGGTCGCACTATTTAAACATTCCAACAAAAACCTCTATCTTTTATGAAGAAATTCCGACAAATACCGCTCCTTGTAATCTGCCTAATCGTATGTTGCCAAAATACAGCCCTAATGGCCCAAGAGAATACCTTGCCTTATGCTGAAATACCCGATGCCCCTAAAAAGTACAATGCCTGTACGGTGGCAGCAAGAATGATTGATGGACTGGGGTTCCGGTACTACTGGGCAACCGAAGGCTTAAGATCGGAAGACCTGAACTATAAACCGAGCGAATCAGCCCGTACAGCCGATGCTACCTTGGATCATATCTATGGCCTCACAATGGTCATTACTAATTCGGTAAAGGGTTTGCCTAATATTCGCCCTATGACAGATATTCCAACAGACTATGAGGAAAAGCGCCGTCGTACTTTATTGGCCCTGAAGGAAGCAAGCGATATTCTTAGAGCTAGTAAGCCTCGTAAAATGAAAGACTTCAAGGTGGTTTTTCAGCGGGGAGATAATAAGACAGAATACCCTTTTTGGAACCAATTGAATGGCCCTATTGCAGATGCTATTTGGCATGTAGGCCAAATGGTTTCTTTTCGTAGAGCCTCTGGCAATCCCCTCAATCCGAAGGTGAGTGTTTTTTCAGGTAAACTGAGAAATTAGCTACCATAAACCGCTGATCTATGTATGCCATTTATCATGACTTACCCATTCTTGCTGCTCCAAAGATGGTATTCGATGCCGTGAGCCAGCCAGAGCATTTGGTGAATTGGTGGCCACAAGTTTGTAATGGAGTGCCCAAGGAGGGTGAAATCTATAATTTTTTCTTTACGGAAGCATATGATTGGTATGGCCAGGTGATTAAATCTGTCTCGGAGCATAGCTTTCATATTAAGATGACTCAATCTGATCAGGATTGGGATCCTACTTCATTTGGTTTTGACCTGCAGCCTGAAGAAAAGGGGGTAAGACTTGAGTTTTGGCATACAGGTTGGCTGGTATGTAATCACCATTATCGGCGCTCTTCCTACTGTTGGGCTATTCTGCTGAAAGGCTTAAAAGACTATGTCGAGAAAGGGGTGATCATTCCGTTTCAGGAGCGCGAGTAGTATTTTGATATTGCTGCATAGAAACTAGCCGATGGGCCTCCGGGGGAGACCCATCGGCTAGCTAGTTTAAGATAAGTCTGTTTTTCATGTAACCTGTACTGTCCAGGCCTTCGTCTCACATAAGACAGTAAACGGCATTACCTGATGCCAAGTAAATCACCTTATCGGCCTGCCCAAAGGATAAATATTTCCGTGGTAAACCATCTGTTTGTATTATTTGTACAGACAAACCTAGAGTGTTGCATTCCGGATAGGTATGCCTATGGGAAGGCCTAAATCAAAAAGTATGAATAAAATACTGATCGTCAGCTTTTGCCTAAGCATGATCTACCTTATGCTTATGGGCTGCCAAGCTCAAAAAACTACGCAGACAGCTAAAACCACTGACCTTCCCACTTTAATGACTGAGGCTGTTTCGGAAAAAGCCAAAGTAATGGTCTTGGGTACCTATCATTTTCGTCAAGAGCAGAACTACGATGAACTTTCCCCTGAAAACCAGGCTCATATCGAACGTATTTTGACAGCTCTGGCTGCCTATCAGCCCACCAAGGTAGTAATCGAATGGGAACCTTCCCGCTCAGAGAAAGTCAATCAAATTTATCAATCCTACTTGGAAGGATCATTTAAGATTGACACATTGCCCAATGAGGTTTTTCAGTTGGGTTTTCGGATGGCTCAAAAGATGGGACACGATAGCATTTATCTATTTGATGATAAAACACCCTATATCGGTTCTTTAGCGGACTTTACCTTTGAAAAACTTGTAGCATATGCCAAGCAAAATGATCAGGGGTTCTTCAATCGTTACGAGTCCTCAATAGGAAATCGTTATAAGCATAACGAACAACTTCTTACATCACAGAATCTATATGACAATCTACTACTCAGGAATTCCCCAGAAGCGATTAGAGTGGATGCCGAGCGAATGCATATGTATGAGATGAGGGTTGGGATTCAAAAGAACTGGATGGGGCCGGATTGGCTAGGTCGGTATTATCAACGAAATATCAGGATGATGTCCAATGTCTTGAAATCGGCAAATACAGAAAATGATCGGATACTG
>JAHQWA010000242.1 GCA_019634045.1 Saprospiraceae bacterium | reverse complement strand
TTTCCCCTCGATCCAAGGATCAAGCTCATCCTCACGTATTTCCTTTGCCAGTTCCTTGACTAGGCTTTTGAATGTCTCAGATTCAAGACAGATAATGGGAACTTTTGTGGAGAAGTCAGGCATAGGCAACTGAGGATAATGAAGTCAGTTAAAGGTTCCTAACAAATATAAGAAATTATGCATAGGATAGCTGCGAGGGTGCTATTTAGGTTCTGTAGCGAAGGGCACGAACAAACAAAAAAGGCCAGACAAGCATGTCTGACCTTTTTTTCGTAGATTTGTAATTCGACAACTCAAACGACAACGCTCGATTTTTTCTTCCTAAATGTCGTTGATTTTCAATTGATTATCGAATTTACAGTGGTCCCACTTGGGCTCGAACCAAGGACCCCCTGATTATGAGTCAGGTGCTCTAACCAGCTGAGCTATGGGACCATTTCATCAATTCAGGTATCACTTCCGATACCTTGTTTTCAAGAACGCAAAGTTAACGGAATTTGTTCCAAATGCAAAAAAAAGGTGGCGCTAAAATTTTGGCGGCTGGGCGATATGGACGCCTTGGGAAAGGGGCTTTTTGGAAAAATATTCTTTTCTTTAGCATCGCTTTAAGCTACCGCCTATGTCAGAAAAAAGAAAAGTTGGGGCACGGATTCGCGAGCTGTGGAGGAACACCTTGGAGAAGGTCAACTGGACCTATGCCTTGGGGGAGGTGTTCTTGATTTTTATTGGTATTAGCTTAGCGATCTCGTTTAGCAATTGGAATGATCGGCGGGCGGCGAAGATGGTGGAGATCGAGACCTTGAAGGAGTTGAGGGAGGGGTTGGAGAAGGACTTAGTGGATATCAAGGTGAATATTGATGGGCATGGCGGACGGGTACGTGCTTACGAATGGTTTATCAAGAAGTTTGAAGCGGGGACGGCGGATCGGGATTCTTTGCAGGGAATCATTCCGATGTTTATTGGGACAACGACTTTTGTGACGAATACGGCGCCCTACGAAATGTTGAAATCCAGGGGACTGGAAATTATCTCAAATGACTCCATCCGTCTGAAATTGCTTACGTATTATGATATCACGCAAGAGTGGATTGTCGATAATGAAAAACGACACATCAATCATCATACAGAATATATCAAACCGTTCTTATTACAATATATGCGTTACCGGAAAGGCCGGTACGTGGTAGATGAACAGGAGGAGTTGCTAGCGGATAAGGAAGTTAGCCCCATTTTGCAATGGGCGCACCGAAATGATAGTTATATTTTAGATTTATATAATAAGGCGGAGCAAGATGTGGAAAAATTGCTTGTTTTGCTTAGTATGGAAATTAAGCGGTTGAAATAGACTACACCCAAATTAAAAACGAATTACCAAACACTACAGTATAAGAAACCTATGATTAAGATTAAGGAGATCCTTCAACATTTGGAAAGTATTGCTCCCCCGACCTACCAAGAAAGTTATGATAATGCTGGACTTATTGTAGGGGATAAAGAAACGGAGGTGACAGGGGTTTTGACTTGCCTGGACTCTACAGAAGCCGTGATTGAAGAAGCCATCGCACAGAATTGTAACTTGGTAGTGGCGCATCATCCAATCGTGTTTCGAGGCTTAAAGAAGATTACGGGCAAAAACTATGTGGAAAGGGTGATCATTAAGGCGATTCAGCATAAGATCGCGATTTATGCGATCCATACGAACCTTGATAATGTTTACTATAAGGGCGTAAATGCGAAAATTGGCGAGAAGATAGGTCTGGAGAATACCCAGATTTTGGCCCCTAAGGCTGTTCTTAAAGGCTTCATAGCCTATACTTTTGATGATCGCACCTTGCAGCTGTACGATGAATTGAAGGCAGCGGGCGTGATTGCCTTGCACCAACAGGGGCACCGGCTTGAGGGGCAGTTTGAAAAAGGGATTCAATCGAAAGTGGTGCGAATTTTGGAAGCGGCCGAAGCCCATAGCTCCATTACCGATATAGAAAACAAGGCCACTAATGTGGGATCGGGCTTATTTGGGACACTACCGGAGCCGATGTCTGAGGAAAGTTTTCTCACACATCTGAAACAGGCCATGCAGCTCGACTGTATAAGATACACAGCCCTGCGTGGGAAAACGATTCAAAAAGTGGCGCTTTGTGGAGGGGCAGGAGGTTTTTTGCTGAAACAGGCTATTCGCAAAAAAGCAGATATCTTTATTACGGCAGATTATAAGTATCACGAGTTTTTTGATGCCGATCAAAACATAATCATCGCTGATATCGGACACTTTGAAAGTGAGCAATTTACAATTGATTTGCTAGCTGAGATAATATCAGATAAATTTAGTAATTTTGCGGTTCGTTGCACGAGCGTGCGCACTAATCCGATCCATTATTGGTGTTGATCGATCAAATCATCCAAGCAAAAGCTTTAAAATAAACGTAAATGGCGGAATTGACAATAGCTGAAAAGCTTAAGAATTTATTCGAACTTCAAGTAGTAGACTCCAAAATCGATGAAATCCAAATTATGAAGGGCGAGCTTCCGATGGAAGTGAGTGACTTAGAGGATGATATTGCGGGTTTGGAAACTAGAATTGGACGCCTGGAAGGGCAAATCCAAGAGCTAGAGGGAGAGATGAGCCGACATACTGCCAATGTCAAAGAAGCAGAAGCGCTTATCGAACGTTACCAGACGCAGATGGATAATGTGAAGAACAATAGAGAATATGACGCACTTACTAAGGAGATAGAGATGCAGCGATTGGATATCCAATTGGCTGAGAAGAAAATGCGCCAATCTCGCGTGGAGTTGGAGAAAAAGCAGGAAACGTTGGGAGCGACCAACGAACGTATCGACGGAAAGAGAAAGGATCTAGAGGTGAAGAAGGTGGAGCTGGAAAAGATCATTGAGAAGACAGAGAAAGAAGAAGATAAACTGAAAAAAGAATCTGAAAAGGCTAGAAAGACGATCGAAGATCGTTTGATCAAGGCTTATGATAAGATTCGTACTTCTTACCGCAATGGCCTATCCGTAGTATCCGTGGAGCGTAATTCATGTGGCGGATGTTTCAACAAAATCCCTCCACAATTGCAATTGGAGATTGGGCAGCGTAAGAAAATTATCGCCTGTGAGCACTGCGGTCGCATCCTTGTCGATCAGCAAATTGTGGCAGAAGTGAAAGGCGAACCTACAACTACTGCATAATCGTTTTTCGATATAGCAACTAACAAGAGGTTGATGATTGCTATCGTCAACCTCTTGCTGTTTTTGACATTTTGTCCTTAATACATCCCATGATTAACCGAAGACTACTACTGTTCTATCTCATCTGCCTGCCCTATATCCTACCTGCCCAAGGCTATTTTGAGTATAATGCCCAGTGCGAAGCCGTCTATAAAGCCATTACCAGTCTACAGTTTTCTGAAGCCTATGGAGGTATTGCCTCCCTCAAATTTAAGTCGCCCAATAATCTGGTGGTTCACCACCTAGAGAATTACTTGGATTTCTTCTACCTCTACGTCAACGGAGACAAGAAGAGCTTTGATCGCCTTAAGCCAAGGCGAGCTCAACGAATCGAAAAAGTAAGCACGGGCGATAAGGACTCTCCATATTACCTATATATACAGGCCGAGATTTATCTGCAGTGGGCCCTGATCCGTCTTCGTTTTGGAGAGCATTTAAATGGTTTCATGGATATCAATCGAGCCAATCGATTGCTGGAAAAAAACCGCAAGCGTTTTCCCGAATTTATTCCTAACCTGAAAGACCTCGGTATTCTGCATGCGATGGTGGGTACTATTCCTGATAACTACCAATGGGGCGTAAAGCTACTGACAAGCCTGAATGGGACCATTAGGCAAGGAAGAAAAGAATTGGAAGAAGCGGTCGCCTATGCTGATCGAAATGATTTTCTATTCAGGGAAGAGGCAAGAAGTATGTACGCCTATCTGTTGATGCATTTGGCCAAGGATGAAAACGCTGCATGGAAGGTCATTCGAACCTCCGGCTTATCTCCTCAAACCAACCCGTTGCACTGCTTCATTATGAGCAATATTGCCATGCGCAGTGGGCATAATAATGAAGCTATCCAGATTCTCAGCAACTTTAAGAGAGACGAGGATAGACTAGCTTTTCCCTACTTGGACTATATGCTTGGTTTGGCGAAACTGAGGCGCTTGGATAGCGATGCTGCTCCCTACTTTCAACGCTTTTTAGCCGAAAACAAAACGCCCTATTACGTTAAGGAAGCTTACCAAAAACTGGCTTGGCAATCTTTGATCAATGGAAAGAGTTCAAAGTATGCTGCCTATATGAAGGCCTGCCTAAATAATGGAGAAGCCATTGCTGGTGGGGATAAAAATGCTTATAGAGAAGCTAAATCTGCCCATCGGCCTAGTGAAATCCTTGTAAAGTCCCGACTACTATTTGATGGAGCTTATTTTCGACGTGCCCACGAACTGATGCGCGCGCAAGATAGAGCAGCATTTACCGAAAAACGAGACCAACTGGAATATACCTACCGTTTAGGTCGCATATTACATGGCCTGGAACGCTGGCAGGAAGCCATTCAAGCGTACGAAGAAACCCTTACCTATGGGGAAGACGAACCCTACTTCTTCGCGTGTAATGCAGCTTTGCAGATCGGCTTAATTCATGAACAATTGGGCGAGAAAGGGCTGGCTCAGGGCTATTTTAAACGCTGTTTGTCCATCAATCCGGATGAATATAAGACCGGGCTACACCAGCAAGCGAAATCTGGCCTAGCCCGAGTCAAAAGTTCGAAATAGTCAATACAGAAATTGCACGACTGCTTTTACCGCACTACTTAATCCATATCTCCCATCTTAGGTCGTTGATCCATAGGAATGTCTTCTACAGAAGGTAAAGGTGTAAGTTTTGCAAGTAGGCCGTCTTCGGAGGTCTTCGCCTTGGCAGGCCTGTTTTTTTTACTTCCCCCTGATTTCAATCTTGAAATAATTTGCCTGCTCTTTCTACGAGCGGAAAACCGTGAGTTTCTAGCGTTTTGGCCACTACTAATGGCATTTTTGGCGGCAACGCTCTTGGTGGTGGTAGGTACGGCCATCAAGCGTCTTTTGTCGATGAGCTTTCCCGTAATGATGCAAATACCGTAGACTTTGTTGCGAATTCTGACGAGTGCATTTTCCAGCTCTTTCTTGTATTTTCTTTGCCGGATTGCCATCGTATTGAGCATGTCTAACTCCGCATTCATGCTGCTGTCATCCATCCAGTCAGCGCCGTGGGCATCGCTGGAGTTTTGAGTGGCTTCAATGATCTGCGTTTGCAATTGCAACAGTTGTGCCTTGGCTTTGGCTAATTTGGCATCGATGATTTCTTTGAAGGTCGCCAATTCCATATCTGAATACCGTAAAGTGTTATTAGATGCCATAACAAAATAATTTGGTTTAAAATGCTAATTTACGTGTGATATCTAGCTAGGTAAGGTTTGTTCGCTTTACTAAAGTTAGGGATTATTTTGCTTGAGGTCAAGTACTAAATAGGCAATATAGTTTTTATGATTACCTATAAGGTGCAGGGGATTAGTAGATTGTGGAATGTCTGTACTGCTAAGTAAGACGAATCCTAGAGGAGAGGGAATAGAACGCTGGGTTATTTTTGAATTTGGGTTTGTAACTTGTAGCAGTAAATTTTTTTTGATTCCTTGCCAAATGACTTAATTTTGATCGTTCACCTCCATATGTAAATTGTCGGCAAGCTATTTTTAAAAGCCCTCCAGTATGAAAGATCAAGTAACACAACATTTCAGCATATCCCTATTGCTGATACTCGCGCTAAGTCTATCTATGTGCCGTTCCGAGACTCCTAAAGATGAGCAGGAACAAACGATAGACATCTCTAAGTTCAAGCAAAAAGACAATGTGATAAGAGTTCGGATGCCGATTGATCCTAGGACTTTTAACCCTATCCTTTATACGGATTCTCAAAGTCGCATGGTGTTCGAGTATATGTTCCCCTACCTCATGAGCTATGACCCTCAGACCCTGGAACCGATTCCGCAGTTAGCGATAGCAAAACCAAAGATCAGTGAAATTGAAACGGGGCCTAACGCTGGAAACCTGGCTTATACCTTTACCTTACATGCAGATGCCAGCTGGGACAATGGGACACCCGTCACCGGAGATGACATGGCTTTTACCTTGAAGGCCCTATTTAATCCTTTGGTGCCCGCAGCGCATTTGCGATCTTACTTTGATTTTATTGCAGGAGTAGAGGTAGATGAAGCCAATCCAAGGACCTTTACAATTACTACGCAAAAGCCCTACATGTTGCAAGAATTGGGCTTAAGCAGTTTGCCCATTATGCCGGCCTATGTCTATGATCCTGATGGATTGATGGCAGATATTCCATTGGAGGATTTGACAAATGTTGAAAAGGCGCAACAACTCGCAGAAAGTGAGGCGGACTTGAAAACTTTTGCGGATGCATTTACGTCCCCACTACACAACTTGGAACCTGAAGGAGTATCTGGCCCCGGGCCGTACAAATTAGTATCCTTCGAAACAGGACAGGGCACGGAGCTGGTGCTGAAGGAAAATTGGTGGGGAAAAGGAAAAGAAGAAGCTTTTCCTAGTTTAAGTGCATATCCAGAAAAGATCATTTTCCAGGTGGTTAAAGACCAAAACACGACCATTGCCGCCATTAAGGATGAAGCGCTGGATGTAGCGGGGCGATTGGATTCAAAGGCATTTTCGGAATTGGAAACGGACGAAAACATTCAGCAGATTTATGCCCTACATAAGCCTTCGACCTTCCAGTTCTATTTCATTGGTATTAATACACAATCCCCACTCTTGTCGGATAAGCGAACGCGAAGAGCTCTGGCCCACTTGGTAGATGTGAAAAATGTGATCAAGACGCTATACAATGGATATGCCGAGGCCATCACTGGGCCATTTCATCCAAAAAAGCCAATTGCGCATAAAGGTTTAGATCCGATCGAGTACAATTTGGAAAAAGCGAAAGCACTCCTTGCCGAGGCCGGATGGGAGGATGCCAACGAGGATGGTATTTTAGATCGAGAAATAGATGGCGAGCGAGTAGATTTTTCACTTACCTACCTTGAGTACCAAGCCAGCACCTTTGGCAGTAATATGACTTTGTATTTTAAAGAGCAAGCCAAGCGAGTGGGAGTTGATGTGAAAATCAATTCTGTGGACCGAGGTGTGATGGTTCAGAGTCTTGCTAACCGGGATTTTGATTTATATGGAGGAGCCTTATCTCCTGGACATGAGCCGGAGGAAGATCCCAAATCGATATGGCATACAGAAAGCGATCACCCCAGAGGCTTGAATCGCATGCGCTTTAGCCACCCACGAGTAGACGAATTGATTGACGAATTACGACTTACGACCGACGAACAAGAACGCAAAAAGCTATTTTTAGAGTTACAAGAGATAATTTACGACGAGCAACCTGCTATCTTCTTATTCGCTCCCTTTGAAAGATTGGCATTTCACCGGCGCTTCGAGGCGCAGGCCAGTTCTATACGTCCTGGTTACCGATTAGGTGCCTTTCAGTTGATGGAGGATCTAGTAGTACAATAGGGAGCCATTAATCATTATCCTAAAATTTGACCCATGAATCACGTACGTGTGCTTATGCTCAGCTGTCTGGTTGTCTGCCTATTGGCCAGCTGTAAAACAGACCCTAAGGAAGGGACTGATACTGATACAATTTCTCTCGCTAGTTGTGAAAGGACCAATAACGAAGTCATCTTGAGATTGGAAGCGGAGCCAGATATGTTAAATCCGCTGATTACCACTTCCGGTTATTCCAATCAATTGAACTTTCAAATCTTTTCCTATCTATTGACGATTGATCCTGAAACCCTAGAGTTTATTCCCCAACTGGCGAATGAGCTTCCTACCGTTACGCTAATTGAAGAAGGTCCTTACGCTGGAGGTACTAGCTATAGTTATGAAATACATGAGGAAGCGACTTGGGAGGATGGGAGCCCAGTCACTGGCAACGACTACGCCTTTACGCTAAAAGCGGTACTAAACCCTGAGGTGCCGGCGGTGCGACTTCGTCCACATATCTCTTTAATTAAAGATGTAGTGGTAGATGCTGATAACCCCAAGCGTTTTACGGTTGTTACTGACAAACGCTACTTCAGTGGCGAGGAAAAAACGGCTAGTACGTTTCCTGTGATGCCTGCAAGTGTTTATGATCCCAACGGATATTTGACAGACATTGCTGTGAGTGAATTTACGGACGCTAAAAAAGTGGAGAGCCTAGTTGCTTCTGATGAGCGTCTCAAAAAATTCGCTGATGAATTTAAACAGGCAAAGTATGGTAGAGAAGTTGGCTTTGTGAGTGGTTCTGGTCCATACAAATTCGCAGGTTGGGAAACAGGACAGGAGCTAGTGATAGAGAAAAAGGCAGATTGGTGGGGCGATGCTCTAGCTTCAAAATACCGAAGCTTAGAAGCCTTTCCGGATCGTTTGGTATTTCGTCCTATAAAAGAAGCTTCAACTGCATTTCAAGCCTTGAAAGCGGGAGAAATCGATGTGGTTCCTTCTATCGATCCAGCTACTTTTATGGATATGAAGGAAGATCCCAATACAACGGACTGCTATGAATTTTACTCGCCTTCCATGTTGGCCATCGCGTATATTTCACTGAATCTAAATAACCCGAAATTATCAGATAAACGCGTTCGTCAGGCCTTATCTCATGCTATTGATGCCAATGCCATCATTAAGCAAGTGTACTTTGGAATTGGGGAAAGACTAGCTTCGCCAGTCCATCCATCCCAGCCCTTTTACAATAAAGATTTGGTGATTCCAACGTATGATATTGAAAAAGCCAAAGCCTTATTGGCAGAAGCTGGCTGGACAGATACGAATCAAGATGGAACCGTAGATAAGGAGATAGATGGAGAACGTCAAGAGTTAAAGCTCATCTACTCTTATGCCAATTCCAGTGCTACTGCACAACGAACAGCACTTGTAATTCAGGAGAATGCTCGAAGAGCAGGCATTGAAATAGAAGTAGATGGTAGCGCTGCCAACGGCCGAGAGCTGGTCGCTAGGCAAAGAGCAGGTGATTATGAATTGAGTGGTGCAGGACGTAGTCTAGCTCCTAATTGGGAGCCCAGACAAAACTACCATACACAGGGCGATAATCGTACAGGTTTTGGGAATGCTGATACGGATGCCCTCATGGTTAAAATCCAGGAAACATTAGATCAGAAGGAACGTTATAAGTTGTATAATGAATTGCAAGAGATCATCTACGATGAAAGGCCAGAAATTTATATCATGACCTATAGTGTGAGATTTGCCATTCATAAGCGATTTGATACTCCGATCTCGGCCTATTTCCCCGGTTACTTTCCCAATTACATGAAGTTGAGGGCTAGCCAGATGACGGCCGAAAAATAGGTGTTATAGAAAATGGAAGTCGGAATAGGGTAACCCGTTCCGACTTCTATTTGATAAGAGCGTTTTCAGGAAAATTAACCCATGACCTCATATCTACTAAAGCGTGTACTTTGGTTTGTACCGACCTTGATTGCCATTTCCTTTTTGGCATTTGGGTTGAGTAAATGCACGCCTGGTGATCCGGTCATGCAAGCTTGCTTTCCGGAAGATACCCCTTTCGATGAAGCTGTTTTTGAATTGGAATATCAACGATGTGCCCAGTCCTTGGGACTCGATCGTCCTGCTTTTTACTTCAGCCTTTCCTCGGCCGCCTATCCAGATACCCTGTACCAGATTCAGCAAATGGATCGCCGAAATACCTTGTCCAAACTGATTGCTCAATACGGGAATTGGCCTCAGATTGAATCTTATTATCAAGAGATTAAACGCTTTAAAGCGGAAGTGGCAGCAGTGCCGGATACCGTAGCAGTGTATGCCCTGACCAATGTCAAAGCAGATATCCGCTTTTTGCCCCTGCAATACAAAGATGAGTTGGTTAGCCGTACCCTAGATTCAATCGCCGTACAAGTGAATGGAGCCCCTGCCTTAACACAAAAGTTGGGGACGAGCTTTCAGACATTGACCGATAAGTATGCCGCTATTAAATCACAAGCTACCCGATCCCGTTTGTTCGTGCCAGACTTTAAATGGTATGGCGCACATAACCAATATCACTATTGGTTTAGCCGATTTGTGAAGGGGGATTTTGGGATATCATTGCAAGACCGTCGGCCGGTGAGCCGTAAGATTTGGGAAGCCTTGCAGTGGACTTTGATCTTGAATGGGTTGGCTATCTTTTTTGCTTATTTAATCGCTATTCCGGTGGGGGTATATGCTGCGGCCTATCAAGGAAAGGCCTTTGATCGATGGAGCTCGGCTTTACTGTTCTTTTTATACTCGCTGCCGAATTTTTGGGTAGCGACTTTGTTAATTATATTTTTCACCAATTCGGAATACGGAATGGATTGGTTCCCCGCCTATGGGTCGGGGAATTTGCCCGATGATGCTCCTTTTTGGTCTCGATTTTGGGAAGTAGCCTATCATTTGGTATTACCCGTTTTCTGTTTGACCTATGCGAGTTTGGCCTTTATCAGTCGTCAAATGCGGGGAAGCATGCTGGAGGTGTTACAGCAATTGTACATGCGGACGGCGAAGGCAAAAGGCTTGAGTGCAAAATCGGTGATTTGGAAGCATGGTTTTAGAAATGCCCTTTTCCCAATCATTACCTTGGTGGCTAATATTTTCCCACGTGTATTGACGGGATCCGTCGTGATAGAGTGGATCTTCAATATCTATGGCATGGGGTGGTTGACTATTGAATCTATCGGACAGAAGGATTGGCCTGTGGTTTTTACCATTATGATGCTAGGAGCGATAGTGACCCTAATCGGGATATTAGTTGCAGATATACTGTATGCTTTTGTGGACCCGCGTGTACGGTATAGTAACAAATAGCTTTTCAAATTAATTGTATGTTTTTTGGCAGAAAGCAACAGAAAGAGATAGAGCAGCAGTTGAGCAAAAGGACTTATTGGTCTTTTGCCTGGGAGCGCTTTCGCAAAAATAGGATGGCGTTGTGGTCCTGGCGTATCTTCCTGGTTCTCCTGTTGGTGGCTGCCATAGGAGATTTTGTAGCTAATGATAAGCCGCTTTATTGCAAAATCGAGGGCAAACGATATTTTCCGGTGGTACAAGATTATGCCGTACAGTTAGGTTGGTCCAAATGGGAGGCCAAGTTTTTGATGACGCCCTGGAATGAACAGACGTTTGAATCGGTCGTATGGCCTATTATCCCATATTCTAGTGAGCAATTAGATTATAAAAATACTTATAAAGGTCCTTTTGATAAACAAAATGTGGATAGCAGCTGGTTTCGACATTGGCTAGGGACGGATGATTTGGGGCGTGATGTAGCGGCTGGAATGGTTGCCGGGGTCCGCACAGCTCTGATGGTGGGGATCGTAGCCATGTCAATTGCCCTGTTTATTGGTCTTTTGTTGGGTGCTTTGGCGGGTTATTTTGGGGATGATGGCTTGAAGCTATCCCGGATTCGAGTGGGACTTAATCTTTTGTTTTTGTTGCTGGGCATATTTTGGGGCTGGAGTAGTAGGTCCTATGCCATTGCTGAAGGTAAACAGGCAACTAACTTCTTTTTGGGCTTAGTCATTATCATCGCTCTCCTGGTTTTGGCCAACGTATTATCCAATGTTTTAGAGCGATTCCCTGCCTTAGGTAAGAGATGGATAATACCGATTGATTTGATCGTAATGCGTCTGATAGAGATGGTCAATGCGATTCCTGGCCTTTTGCTCATCCTTGCATTTGTGGCGGCCATTCAGGAGGAAAGTATACTGTATGTGATGCTGCTCATTGGCTTATTAGCCTGGACGGGGGTGGCACGTTTTGTACGGGCGGAACTACTGCGTATCCGGCGGATGGAATATATTGATGCAGCGAGAGCTTTAGGATTTTCACAGTGGAAGATCATTTTTCGTCATGCTTTGCCCAATGCCTTGGGCCCTGTCCTGATCGCCTTGTCCTTCGGGATGGCGGGAGCCATCTTGCTGGAGGCCTCCTTGTCCTTCCTAAACATTGGCGTACCCGAGGAACAAGTGACTTGGGGGAGTCTATTGCGAGAAGCACGTAATTACCCCAAGGCATGGTGGCTAACTGTTGTGCCGGGTTTTGCAATATTCATTAGTGTTACCATCTTTAATTATATCGGTGATGGCTTGACGCAGGCACTAGATCCTCGCTTAAAGGAATAGGCACAGCAAAAGGCTGAAAACAGGCCCTATTCTGAAATAAAGGCATAGTATAACTTTGAAATAGTATCCTTCCCGATTTCCTTTTTATGAATAACCATGCGGTAGCGTAATTCCAACCATTCCTTCTTCTGCAAGGCAAAAGCTTGATTGCCGGGGAAGGCAGCGTTTTGCATACTTCCAGATTCGCGTAAGATCCATTTTTGAGGAGCATCAGGGAACTGGGGGTGCATCATAATCGCAACACCTGACATCTCTCCCTCATTGAAGCTCCCCAACATATCAATCCAAGGGCCCGCTTCAATCCCATCCCGCTGCGCCTTCACTTCTCCTAGCTCCCCCCAGAATTGCAGGTCTTCTGGTAGTTTAATGCGTGGCGAAAATCCTCCGTAGCCTTTAGTATCCGTGGAGCCACCTATTGCCATACCCGGTAGCAAAGGTTTGAGTTGTATGGTAAAATCTATGACTCGATAAAAGGCAGTAGAAGGGTGGACTTCAATACGGGTTTTTTCCTTAAAGATCCTGGTGGGTTTGGCATCTTGTTCAGTGAGGGTCGATTCCCAGTAAGTTCGAGTTTTAAGGGTAGCTATCTCTCCACTTGCAGAACCCCGCACTTTTTTCACATCCCAGCTTATATTATCACAATCCCAAGCATCTCCGATTTTCTTTCCGCCGACCAGAATTTCATGCCAGGCCCAAAAAATCCCTCGATGATGTAAGTGATCGGCTGGAAAGTCCTCACTTAACTCATTTCCATCTAAATCATAGAGTGGGTGTAAATAATTGGCCCTGCTATATTTTCCTTCAAGTGATTTGGCGGTTTGTTGGAAAAAAAGGACTGGTTTGCCTTGTTCGTTCAACAAGAGCCCCTCTTCTTGGCGTTGGAAATCAAAGGATTGCGAATGGCCAGTCCAGGCAATATGAAAACTGGCTAGGACGAGGAATAGCCCTGCTAAAGTTGGTTGTTTCATACCATAAATCTACTAAACCACTAGGGTAAGTAGAAATCTCAACCCAAAATAGTGCTATAGTAGTTTAACTATCTTAGGTGATAATTGGTCGTTGTAGGGCATTCCTACAGGAATAATTTTACAGTGAAGAGGCAGCCTAGTGGCCGATACCTGTCTATCACAGATAGATATTCTACGGAGCAAGTGACAACAAGCGCTCAATAGAAATAGTATCTTTGGCGCTCAAATTGACCATATGAAACTCGAAAAGGTGTTGGAAAAACGTGCGGACGGACATTGCGAGCTGTGTAAGTCTGATGCTGTGTTAGAAGTGTATCAGGTGCCGCCTATCAAAGAGGGAGCAGCGGGCGCTGCGATGATTTGTGGTAATTGTCGATACCAGATTGATCATCCCGATGAGATGGATGTTAACCATTGGCGTTGCCTTAATGATAGCATGTGGAGCGAGGTCCCAGCAATACAAGTCATTGCTTGGAGAACCTTACACCAGTTGCGTGCTGAAGGATGGCCCCAGGATCTTTTGGACATGATGTATCTAGAAGACGAAGTGGCCGCTTGGGCGAAAGCCCTGGAACCGGATGAAGATGCAGTGATACACTTGGATAGTAACGGTGTTCAACTAAAAGCAGGTGACACCGTAATCCTGATCAAAGACCTGAATGTAAAGGGCAGTAGCCTAGTGGCAAAAAGAGGTGTGGCGGTACGCAGAATTAGCCTTGATCCGAACAATGCCGAGTATATAGAAGGCAAAGTAGATGGACAACATATTGTCATCCTAACCAAGTATGTGAAGAAAGCAAAGTAAGACAAACTGGTGTTTTCAAATCGGTTCCGCTACCAAAGGTGATGGTTTTTTCCACTGCATCTGTGCCCATAATATCCGATATCTTCTGATAAACTGCCAGAGAAAGATGGCCATTGATACGCCGAGGAAAATAGACTGAAAGAAGGGCATTACCTCACCCATTCCCAATATAAGACCAGCCAAAAATAGGACAACACTCAAATGACCTAGGTAGGATACGTAATGTCTTTTGAAAAAGGGTAGGCCCAAAAAAAGAAGCCCTGCACCGATCAGCAAGCCATAAGCTGGCACAACATGCCTCAATAAAGATGTGTAGAGGAGGGAACTCCCCAATCCCCCCAATAAAAGCACCAACAGTAGCCGATATCCTAAATGAAAATCAGGCGTACAATCGTACTTGCGATAAGTGGGAAAACTGGGTGCCATGATTCCACGGTTGTAGGAAATGAATTTATAAAGTCTGCGTACAAAGTAGGAGATCGCGGCAACCTGCATTAGCTTTTCTACCAAGGGGAATTTAGGTTGTAATAAGTGGACTAAACTATCCACCCCGTAGATGGTCTCTCCGCCGGCCAAATCTACCAAAGGGATTTCATGTTTACTGCGCTGCATTTGGATTTGCTCGGCTAAAGGACTTTCACTGAGTTCAGAAAAGGATATTCTATTGGAAGATTTGAGGAGGTTGGCCTCTACGAATGCCCCCGTATACCATTGGCACATGGGGCAGTTGTCGTCATAGATGATGGCTTTTTCGGTTTTCATAAGTATAGGGTTTGCTATGAAAACGTAGAAATTAAAATTTTAGTTCACAACATTCAATAATTATTGAAAATTGTGAACAATCTCTGTTTGAAGTAAAAAAGAAGGACAGCATCAATAAGCTGTCCTTCCTCTACACTGAATGAACTGTAATTTGGTTATGGGATTAGATTGATTTGGGGGGACTTTGTTATAAGGAGTCTACGGCCTGCTGCTGCAATATGATGTACGGCTAGTTTTAGCGCAATCTTACTCGCCCTGGACGTGCCCATACATTCACTTCTTCGAAGCTCGTGTTGATTACTTCAATATCGGTTGGATTGTCAGTGATAGCTACAGGGGTACGGTCGCCGGGGTTTCCGATGGCATCAAAACAGATACTGTACAATGGGGTGCCTCGAGGCACGCTTGCCCCGGAAAGGGTTAAATCTATCCAGGAGGTAGTTAGGCGATCACTTTGTGGATTACCAAAGTTGCTAGCGTCTAAACCGGGCAAATTGAAGTTGTCTACGTGTGAAAAGGCTAAGACATTGTCATCCCAGCCTACGCTGTATTGGTAGGTGACGATATCTTGAAAGCCAGCCGCTTTTACATCTACACAAAAAGATGATCCGGCTGTTACATTGGCATTTTCAACCTTAAATAGCACAAAACTGCCCCATTTTTTATTGGTAGTTAATGCTTCGACTTGCTCTAGGCTTTCTTTTCCTAGATCTACCGCTGTTTCTTCGGTCGGTGTGATGTCCTCTTTTGTACAGGCCACAAAAGATAGTGCAATAGCTAGCACTACAAACAATCTAGTTCTGATCATGGTGATTTACGTTTTAGGATTATTGTAAAAATGGGGGACTGATCCCCCTCGTATTGCACCACAATACTAGCGGCATTTGATAGCGAAAAAAAGAACATTTTTCAGGACTTATAGCAAGTTTTTACCGCGATAAGCAGTAGGGCATCCGATCGCTTATCGGAAACGTATTTTGTACAAATCCTTCATAGCCAAAAACATTTGCAGGACAAAGTAAGGCTCAATCCATGAGATCGCTACGTATAATAAGGAATGGTTATAGGTTTTTTTGAGATAAAAGGCGAGAGAATTTATTGGAAAATTGCCAAGCGAAAGGTGCCGGCGGCAACAAATGAGCCGCCGGCACCTGAGGAGGTAGTCCCTAAGACCGCTTTTTCTTCATCCAGCGCATCATCGCGACGGTAAATAGAAATGGTGCAGAAACGAAATCGACATGCATACCTGAATTAGCATTATCCAACAGCATGATCGATAGTTGATCTTCAAATGGATTGTCATTGATTACGTAGGTCCAGGTAGAGGCGGGGCGTTCAAGGTGCTGGGTTTCTGCTTCGGAGAGGTCTCCACTGAGAACTTTTTCTATCCAGTCTCGAAGTAGGATCTCCAGACGTTCGTACAGCTTAGTAAAAGAAGCATCCGCCATCTTCCTAAAAGTGTTCAAGGGGTTTTGCCCACCCAGCCGTACTAGATGCACACCGTCCCGCGATTGGGCCAATTCGTCTAGATGTAAAGCCCATTGCTGATCATATTGCAGCAGGGCAAAGGTTTTGATCCATGCCAATTGCTTAGGGTTGGCTTGGGCTAGTTTGGGAAGCGGCGGAAATAAACGGATCAAATGCTTGGGATCGGCTAATATCTTTAACCGTTCTTGCTGTATGACCGTTCTTTGTTTTTCCGTAAAAGCGGCATATTGGTAAAGGCTTTTCCTCATATCCAGCAACTGACATTCTATGATATGTTGCAGCTTGCGGATTGTTTTCCTAAGCTTAGGGGCTAGGATTGGGGCCGTTCCCTCCAGTTTCTGAAATCTTTTGGGTAATAGCTCTTTTAGGCCATATTTATTCATCAGATCGTCCTCCAAACTGATGAAGAAACGACTTTTTCCGACATCTCCCTGTCTGCCGGCCCTTCCACGAAGTTGTTGATCTATCCGAATACTCTCATGTCGATTGGTACCCATTACATATAAACCACCATAGCGAATCACCTGCCGCCTTTCCTCCTCATTATGTCCCCCTAATTTGATGTCCGTTCCTCGCCCAGCCATATTCGTGGCGATCGTTACGGCTCCAATACGACCCGCATCGGCTATGATCTTTGCTTCCTCTTCATCATTTCGGGCATTTAGTACCTGACATGGGATATTATTTTCTCTAAAAAGTTGTGCTAGATGCTCAGATTCTCTGACGGTTAGCGTCCCTATTAGAATGGGCTGTCCGATTCGATGAGCGTTGCGCACCTCCTCTAGCAAGGCCGCCTCTTTACTCGCCTTATCTAGGTAGATCTGATCAGGATAATCGGTTCGGCGGGAGGGTTTATTCGGCGGGATGACAATGGTTTCTAAACCATAAAACTCTGCAAATTCGGTGGCTGAGGACTGGGCCGTCGCCGTCATCCCAGCAATTCTCGGATACTTTTGCAATAGATGTTGTAAACTAATAGAGTTGAGTACGCTACCCTCCGACTGTAAGGGCAGGTTCTCTTTCGCCTCTACGGCACTCTGTAAACCATTCCGCCAGCGCCGATCTTCTACTACTCGACCGGTAAATTCATCGATTAACCACACACGATTTTCCTTCACGATGTAATCCACATCTTTGTTTAGAAGCGTATGGGCTTGCAGCGAAAGATTTATGGACGTATGTAGATCGAAATGTACATCTTCGATGAGATCTATTACGCCGTAGAAGGCCTCTGCTTTTTCTATTCCGTGGTCGGTCAGAAATACGGTACGTGCTTCCGCAGAAAAGGTATAATCATTCCCCGCTTCTAGGCTACCGATCAGGCGAGCAACTTTTCTGAGGTCGATACCATTTTTCTTCATGGTTCCGGCAATCACCAGCGGGTTTCGGGCTTCATCGATCATAATGGCGTCCGCCTCATCTACGATGGCATAGTGGAAGGGACGAAGTAAGCATTCTTGCGCTTCGAAAGCCCCTTTAGACCTCAAAAAATCAAAGCCCACTTCTTTGGCCGTGGCGTAGGTGATATCACAGTTGTAGGCGGTTTTCTTATCTGCGAACGACATTTCATTCGAAATGTACCCAACGCTGAGCCCGAGAAACTCATAAATAGGTCCCATCCATTGGGCGTCCCTTTTAGCTAGGTAATCGTTGAAGGTCAAAATATGTACACCTTTTCCTTGCCAGGCGTTGAGGATGGCGGGAAAAACGGCGGTGAGTGTTTTTCCTTCCCCGGTTTGCATTTCTATCAATTTTCGTTGGTGCAAGGGGATGGCGGCTACTACTTGTATATCAAATACTTTGACTTTAAGTTGACGATGTATAACCTCCTTGACCAAAGCATAGGTAGGTGCTAGTAATTCTTCTAGATCCGTTCCAGATTGTGCCTGTGCCCGGAGTTCGGCCGCGTATGCTTGTAGTTTTAGGTTGGTTAGGTTGGTGACTGATCTAAAGGACTTATAGATGTCTTCTAATCTGTTCTCATAGGTAGAAAGATCAGTTTGAATGTAGGTAGGACTGCCAATCCCCCAATGATGGAGCTTATGCAGAAATTTCATTGTCAAATGTGTTAAAACAAGTTAGCTAATAATTTTCAGAAGGGAACTGCCCGCCATTGCTTAGTTGGCGAGGAGAACCCAGTTTCTCAGGTAATGGAAAAAATTAGCATAACTGATAGGGGAGTGACCTACTTTGTATCCAGGAAAGTAGGCGTCGCTGGACTTGCTGAGGCACAAAGGACGAGGAAGACTTATCACCAATAGATGAGGGAATGAAGCTAGAAGGGATAGCTAAAGATGCCAGCAAAGACAGGACGGAGTTCCTCTGATTTAGTTCTTGATCGCTTTCCAGCTGGACGCTAGAAGCCACCTCCACGCTACGCTGTTCTACCAGTTCTATTTGGTGACTAAAATTAGCGTCAGGATAGAATGATAGAGCTGGGCCTTGCTCGATGACAAGGGCTAGAAGCATCCAAGGTAGCAAGGATATAAGTGAGAAATGATCCGGTAGCTTGAAGCGGTTCATACGAGTATACTATCAAACTTCAAGCCGATTGCAATAAGAGGACAGAATGGCAGGGGAAGAAGTGTGTGTTTTCATTTTGTTTGGGGAGATCTTAGTCAAGTAGGCAACGAATTCCCCCTGACAAGCCTATTTGACACCTCCGAAGCCAAGGGTTTTCCCAAGTGTCTCCGGAGATGTCAAAAGCAAGAACCTATTTCTCGATATAAGCTTTGAAATTGGTAAGTCCTTGCTCAAAGTCTCCGCCGACGGACTTGTCCAGGTTCATGAACATCATCATGACATTCATTGGAAAGGGACTGCTTCCGCTGAAACCCCAAGAAACGCGACTTCCTTCACCTGTCTCATCGATCTTGAAGTAGGCATCATTGGTGGCTTTCCACGGTTTTAGGAAACGCAACTGCGTATCTATGCGATGAGGAGGGTGTAGGCCCATAATTTCCTGTTCTCCTTCACCAACATCCTTATTTCCGTTCCAATAGGAAACGGATCCCACTTCTCCGTCAGTACCTCGAAAATCCTTTTCCATAGTTGGATCTTTTTTTGCCCATACTGACCATTCGTCCTGCTGCTTCAAGGAGCGCAGGGCGTCGTAGGCGGTCTGTTGAGAAACGGAAAGATCAATGGTTCTTTCAACAGCAAAATCTTTGGGGGCTATGAAACCTAGAATTGCTATAATGGCTACGATAGCCAATAGAATATACAAGAATAACATAGGTGGTTTTGATTAAATAGTTTGGTGGAAAAATATCTTGAGTTAAGTCTTGTCACTTTCGGGTAAGGCTTGGCCACAACAAGGGCAATAGTTGTAATCTTCCAAGTTTTCCAGCAACTCTCGTTTCTTCTTTTTCTTCTTCTTCTTTTCCTTTTCTAATCCTTCAATGAAAGCGGCACTAATGATACCCGTAGGCAGAGCTACCATTCCAATACCCAGTAAAGCAATAATCCCGCCAAAAAATTTGCCTAAAGGGGTAATCGGAAAAACATCGCCGTAACCAACGGTTGTTAAGGTGGCTATGGCCCACCAAAAGGTAGAAATGATATCTGGAAATTTATCGGGTTGGGCTTCATTTTCCAGGTTATACATCACACTGGAAGAAATCAATAAGAGGATGAATGTTACGAATAAGGTAATGGAGAGTTCTGATTTCTTCTCGGAAAAAATCCGAACAATGATCTTCAGTGCTCTGGAGTGCCGCTTTAGTTTTAGTACGCGTAATAGCCGCAAGATTCGTAGTAAACGGATGAACCGTAAATCGAAGGCTACGACAAAAGGCAGATAGAAAGGGAGAATAGCAATGAGATCTACCAACCCCATGGGGGAACGGATAAATTTTAAACGAGCTTTCCTGACGGTAAGTCTTGGGTATTTGAGGTCTGCGATCCAAATACGTAATAGATATTCAATACTAAAAATGATGATCGTAAGCAGTTCAAAAACGGCAAAAGCCGTCCCAAAGCGTTCTCGCAATGGGGCATAGGAAGCTAGAATAATGGAGATTACGCTGAGAATGATCAAGGCCATAATCGCAGCGTTGACCCGTTTGTTTAAAGTAGTTTTTTTCCCTTCACCTCCATCAAGGATCTCAAAGACTTTCTTTTTCAGTTTCATGTCAGTTCAATATGGTGTTTAGGATACACTAAATATTGGCTAGTTTATCAGCTACTTGATATTGTGGTGAATACACGCGACAAGAGCTGGGGAAGAGCTCAGGGGCCCACGTTTTTGATACACTACCAAATTTTGTACGAATTTACAGAGATTGAGTTGTGAATCAGTAGGATAAGTAGTGAAGTGGGATAAAAATAAATTATTCCGCTTATAAAGGCGTATATCCTATAAATCTAGCTGAAAAGCTCGTTTCTTGTGCACCTCATTAAATGTGATCCATATTATGTCAATCTTTAACATCCGACTAGATGTCATGAAAGCCGTGGAAAAACAAATAGACGGTTTCATGGAAAAATACTTGGTCCCTATTGATAAAATCTGGCAGCCATCCGACTTCTTACCGGATCCGCAGTCCGAAGAATTTATCGATGAGATCAAGGAAATTCGAGAGGAGGCAAAAGAATTGGATTATGACTTTTGGGTAGTACTTATCGGTGATATGATCACTGAGGAAGCACTGCCTACCTACGAGTCCTGGTTAATGGACGTCGTAGGCGTAGACCAACAAACGAGAAACCCTTGGGCAAAGTGGGTCCGTCATTGGACCGCTGAGGAAAACCGACACGGAGATCTGTTAAACAAGTATCTATTCTTGTCCGGAAGGACAGAAATGAAGGAAGTCGAAAAGACAATCCAATATCTGATTAGCGATGGTTTTGATATTGGAACAGGCCGCGATCCTTACAAAAACTTCGTTTATACTAGCTTTCAGGAGCTAGCCACACACATTTCTCATAAAAGAGTTTCCAAACTTGCCTTAGATAAAGGGAATCAACGACTCGGCAATATGTGTCGAATCATTGCTGGTGACGAAATGCGTCATTATCTAGCCTATCGAGAATTTGTAAAATTAATCTTTGAGTACGATCCGAGTCAAATGATGCTGGCCTTTGCGGATATGATGAAACGCAAAATTGTAATGCCTGCTCACTTTATTCGCGAATCGGGTCAAAAGATATCAGAAGCCTTTGTAACTTTTTCTGATGCAGCTCAGCGAATGGGGGTATACACTAGCTTAGACTATGTGGATATCATGAAAAAGCTGACTACTTATTGGGACATTGAGCATTTAAGCTCATTGACCGAGGAGGCAGAAAAGGCAAGGGATTATGTCATGAAGCTTCCTGCCAGGTTACTGCGTGTTGCGGAACGCTTGATGGTGACTGAGGACCCTGTACAGATGCAGTGGGTGAAGCCTAACGGCATGATGTAAAAGGTAAGTCCTAAAATGAGTAGAGATGATTTCCTGATTGGAAACCATCTCTCCTTAATTCTCCATCTATCTATAGGTCTGTTCTAGACAAACTGATTTAAGATATTCTCATATAATTCCTGCTGGCCACTTTGCAAAGCAGGTTCTTCACTGGCCATACCAATAGCAGCCAAGCTACTAAGGTCCATTTTTCCATTTTCAAATGTTTGTCCATCTCCTGCATCAAATGAGCTATAGCGCTCCGTACGCATCTTGCGATAGGCTGATTTTTGCAAGATGGCATCTGCCGCTAGTAGCGCTCGGGCGAAGACATCCATTCCACCGATGTGGGCATGAAATAGGTCAATTAAGTCCGTAGAATTCCTTCTGGTCTTGGCATCAAAATTGACTCCACCCCCTTGGATTCCTCCAGATTCTAGAATCACCAGCATCGCTTCAGTGATCTCCAAAACGCTATTTGGAAATTGATCGGTATCCCATCCGTTTTGGTAGTCCCCACGGTTGGCATCAATACTGCCTAAGGCTCCTGCATCCGCAGCAACTTGCAATTCGTGCTGGAAGGTATGACTAGCCAAAGTCGCGTGATTTACCTCAACATTGATTTTGAAATCATCCATTAGGTCGTACTCACGCAAGAAACCAAGTACCGTAGCTGAGTCAAAGTCGTATTGATGTTTGGAAGGCTCCATTGGCTTCGGCTCAATGAAGAAAGTTCCTTTAAAGCCCTGGCTTCGAGCATAATCCTTGGCCATGTGTAGGAAGCGAGCCATGTGGTCCAATTCTCGCTTCATATCGGTATTGAGCAATGACATATACCCTTCTCTACCTCCCCAGAAAACATAGTTTTCTCCATTCAACGCAATAGTTGCATCCAGGGCATTCTTCACCTGAGCCCCCGCTTTTGCTACAACTGCAAAATTAGGGTTGGTTGCTCCCCCATTCATATATCTCGGATTAGAAAATAGATTGGCGGTACCCCACAGTACTTTTACCCCTGAGCTCGCCATCTTCTCCTTGGCATAGTCTGTGATGATCTGCAATCTTCTCTGCAATTCAGCCACTGATTCTCCTTCATCCACTAAATCTACATCGTGAAAACAGAAATAGGGAACGCCCAGCTTAGTGATGAATTCAAAGGCTGCATCCATCTTGTCCTTGGCTTGCTGCACCGGATCTGAAGCAACGAGCCATGGAAAAGCTTTGGTACCTACACCGAAAGGATCTCCACCGGTATTGCATAAGGTATGCCAGTAGGCCACCGCAAACTTGAAGTGATCTTTCATCGTTTTACCAGCTACCACCTTATTTTCCTCATAGAACTTAAATGCTAATGGGTTATCTGATTCTTTACCTTCAAATGGAATCTTCCCTATGCCTGGAAAGTATTCCTTAGCTCCTAGAACTACCGACATATTTTTCGTTTTTATTTATTAAAGTTTGGTTCTTGTCCTGTCCAGTGAGTGGACCCGGCCCACCTATCTCAGGCACATGCCATTCAACAGCCATTTTGGATTCTACATTCTTCACTATCCCTCATTCATTCAACGTTCTTCATTCCCCCTCTACATCCTCCCCATCAAACTCTCCTTCCAACGTCCATAGGCGGCCTGGTAAGCCGATAGCTGGTCGCCAGGTTCATAGACGTGAGCCAGCTTTAACTGTCCCAAGCCTTCTTGCAAGCTTGAAAAAGCGCCAACGGCCACACCCGCGGCCCGAGCAGCACCTGTAGCACCCGTGGTTTCCATTACCTCAATTCGACTACCTAATAGGGTGGCAATTGTCTCTGCAAAGATCTTAGATTGGAACATGTTATCGTTACCTACTCGCATCACATCCATGTTGAGCCCCATCTCCTTAATGATGTCTACGCCATAAACAAAGGAGAAGGCCACGCCCTCCAAGGCGGCCCTGATCAGATGGGCTTGTTGATGCCGATTAAATTGCAAATGATCGATATGCGCCCCTAGGTCTCGATTACGTAACATGCGCTCAGCTCCATTCCCAAAGGGTAAAATGCTGATCCCATCTGCTCCAATGGGTACTGCCGCTGCTTGTGCTTCTAGTTCGGGATAGGATAGTTTAGGGTCAGCTACTTGATGTTTGAGCCAACTGTATTGTATTCCTGCACCATTGATACAAAGAAGTATGCCAATGCGCGGATTTTCTTTGGTATAATTGACGTGTGCGAAGCCATTGACTCTCGAATGCTGGTCATAAACGGCTTGATCTACTACCGCATAAATCACCCCGGAGGTTCCTCCGGTTCCGGCCACTTCACCCGGTTCAAAGACGTTTAGCGCTAGGGCGTTATTGGGCTGATCGCCAGCCCGATAGGTCACTGGAATTCCAGGAGTTAGCCCTGTTTCCGCAGCAGCCTTAGTGGTGAGTTTGCCTTGAATGCTGATCGTGGGGACGATGGTTGGAATAAGACTTCGATCGATGCCATACTGATCGAGAACCAGCTGTGCCACATCATTTTCTTTGAAGTCCCATAAAATACCTTCAGAAAGTCCTGAGATGGTGGTATTCACTTCCCCTGTTAATTTCATGGCGATATAGTCGCCCGGGAGCATGATATGCGCAATTTTGCGGTAGAGCTCAGGTTCATTATCCTTTACCCACTTCAATTTGGAAGCAGTGAAATTACCGGGAGAGTTCAACAGATGCTGTAAACTTTGTTCCGCACCAATCTTGTCAAAGGCTTCATCTCCGATTTGTACAGCGCGGCTATCGCACCAGATAATCGACGGGCGAAGTACTTCTTGCTGATCATCCACTACTACTAAGCCATGCATTTGGTAGGCGATCCCAATGGCCCCGATGTCCTCCGCTTTGGCGCCCGTTTGCTGCAACAGTTTTTGCGTTGCTTTGCAAATACAATCCCACCAGGTAGCTGGATTTTGCTCTGCCCAACCGGCCTGGTGCGAGATCATCCCCAGTTCTTGCTCGGGATGTTGTGCTACACCAACCGTTGCTCCGGTAGTGGAATCGACAAGGGATGCCTTTATGGAAGAACTACCTACATCATAGCCTAATAGTAACATTTCAATACTGTTTTATGGTAAAAACAGGTCTTGCCTAGCCTATGAAAACAAGACCATTATAGATTGACCAATGCATTTTCCAAGTCATCAATCAGATCATCTACATCTTCAACTCCTACACTCAGGCGGATCAGGGAATCTGTCAATCCCACTTTCAAACGCTCTGGTCTAGGGATAGAGGCATGCGTCATCGAAGCTGGGTGCCCAATTAGTGATTCTACCCCTCCTAGTGATTCGGCCAAAGTAAACACTTTCGTTCCGCTCAATACTCTGATGGCATCTTCGAAGTTATCCTGTACCAAATCAAAGGAAACCATTCCTCCATAATCCCTCATTTGCGTCTTGGCAATTTCATGTCCGGGATGATCTTTGAAGCCTGGATAATATACATTCTTGGTTTTGGGGTGGCTTTGCAAAAACTTGGCAATCTTCTTGGCGTTCTTGCAAGCTCTCTCCACTCGAAGGTGTAAGGTCTTAATACCGCGGAGTACCAAAAAGCAATCCTGTGGACCAGGAACAGCTCCCGTCGCATTTTGTAAAAAGTAAAGCTCTTCAGCCATCTTCTCATCCTTAACCACCAAGGCTCCCAGAACCACATCACTATGTCCACCTAAGTATTTGGTGGCGGAATGTAAAATGATGTCCGCTCCCAGGTCCAGCGGCGTCTGTAGGTACGGAGAAGCAAAAGTATTGTCTACACAAGTCCAGATTTTATGTTTTTTCGCTACCTCACACACGGCCTTAATATCAATGATATTTAGCATCGGATTGGTAGGTGTTTCGATCCAGATTAGCTTGGTGTTCTTATTGATCTTCTTCTCTAACTTCTTACTATCGCTAAGGTCCATGAAATGGGACTTAATCCCATATTTTTCATACACTCTTACCATGAGGCGATAAGATCCTCCATATAGATCATTCGTTGAAATGATCTCATCTCCTGGATTAAGGAGCTTCAGGATGGCGTCCATAGCTGCTAGGCCACTACCAAAGCAGATGCCGTGGGTCCCGTTTTCTAGTGCCGCAAGGTTGTTTTCTAATACGGTACGAGTGGGGTTTTGTGTTCTGGCGTATTCGAAGCCTTTGTGTTTACCTGGCGATTCTTGCGCATAGGTAGAGGTCTGGTAAATAGGAGTCATTACTGCTCCTGTAGTGGGGTCTGGTTCAACCCCAGCATGGATTACTTTCGTTCCAAATTTCATTACTGATTAGGGATTATAATGGTGAATGAATGTTGTTAAAAATGATCTATCCTCATGGAGGACGAACAAGTCAAGGGAATTACCTGCTTTTCCATCATGTGAAAGGGAACCCAAGATAACTATCGATCCCCTTAGGGATAGCCATGGGTACTAAGCCATTGGCGACCGTCGTGGTGGAGGTAAGGGACCTGAAACTGCGATCTAGGACATATCCGGGCGCAATATCCAGAATCCAATAGGAATTACCAAGGTCTATTTCAATGCTTAATCTCAATACCCAAACAACATTATACTTATTTACGTTTAACTACGTTGCGGATTGCTGCTACAATGTCGTCTACCCCTAGCCCATATTTAGACAAAAGCTCTACGGGCTTGCCGCTTTCTCCAAAACTATCGTTAACCGCAATGTACTCCTGAGGAGTAGGTGCTTTCCTCGACAACACTTGTGCCACAGCATCACCCAAACCTCCATTGCGTTGATGTTCTTCAGCAGTGACAACAGCCTTCGTTTTTAATGCGGATTCTAAGATCGCCTCCTCATCCAGCGGTTTAATGGTGTGAATATTGATCAATTCAACACTGATACCTTCAGCCGCTACGATCTTGGCTGCTTCAACAGCATTCCAAACCATGTGCCCGGTGGCAAAAAGACTCACGTCACTGCCCTCACTTAATAATAAGGCTTTGCCAATCTCAAACTTCTGATCTTCCGGCGTGAAATTTGGCCAACTTGGGCGACCAAAACGTAGGTAAACTGGGCCATAATGTTCAGCAATAGCCATGGTTGCAGCCTTGGTCTGGTTGTAATCACAAGGATTGATTACCGTAAAACCAGGCAACATCCGCATCATTCCCATGTCCTCTAGAATTTGATGCGTAGCACCGTCTTCACCGAGGGTCAATCCCGCATGCGAAGCACATATCTTTACATTTTTATGGGAGTAGGCGATAGATTGACGGATTTGGTCGTAGACCCTACCCGTTGAAAAGTTGGCAAAAGTACCTGTATATGGAATTTTGCCCGCGGTAGCTAATCCAGCAGCGATCCCCATCATATTGGCCTCTGCGATGCCTACCTGGAAAAATCGTTCTGGAAATTCTTTGATGAAGGCTTGCATTTTCAGCGAGCCGATTAGGTCGGCACATAAAGCTACCACCTCATCGTTTTGTTGGCCGATGGCATGAAGGCCTGCACCAAACCCATCACGGGTAGCTTTTTTACCAGAATCTATTATTTGATCTAACATTGTTTTTGAAGTATAAGGGTTGTCAAGTAGGATGCTGAACTCGTTTTGCTGGAGTTGTACGGGTACTACGCTGATTTCAACTTCACGAACTCCAGTTATTCAGTGTCCCGATTAATAGTCGCCTAAGGTTTCTTCTAATTGAGACAAAGCATTTTCGGTTTGCTCAGCATTAGGCGCTTTTCCGTGCCAGTGGTGAGTACCTTGCATAAAGTCCACACCAAATCCCATTTCTGTCTTCATGAGTATGACGATGGGTTTGCCCTGGCCTGTTTTGGATTTGGCTTCGTTCAGCTTGTCTACGACTTGTTCCATATCATTGCCATCTTCCAAATGCACAATTTCCCATCCAAAAGCGGCCCATTTTGCTGGAAGGTCTCCCAAAGACATGACTTCCTCCGTTGGACCATCAATTTGCTGACCATTCCAGTCTACGGCTACAACCAAGTTGTCCACCTTGTGATGAGCGGCAAACATCATGGCTTCCCAAACTTGTCCTTCTTCCAATTCCCCATCTCCAGTTAAGGCATAGATGGTTTTATCATCTCCATTTAGCTTCTTAGCTAAGGCCATCCCGATAGCCACGGAAAGCCCTTGCCCCAAAGAACCTGAAGCTACACGAATACCTGGCAGCCCCTCGTGGGTAGCTGGGTGTCCTTGCATTCTAGAGTTGATTTGACGGAAGGTGGCCAATTCGGCTGGTGGGAAATAGCCACTACGTGCTAATACACTATACCATACTGGAGAAATATGACCATTTGAAAGGAAGAATACATCCTCACCTTTAGCTTTCATATTAAAGGCGGGATCGTGTTTCATTAAGTCGAAGTAAAGTGCCACAAGGAAGTCCGTACAGCCCAGAGAACCACCTGGGTGTCCACTGGCAGCACTATTGGTCTGCCGAATAATGTCTCGGCGAACTTGAGAGGCAATTTGTTTTAGCTTTTGAATATCAGCCATGATTATATATTCGTTGGTAAAGATTGACTATTTCTAGGCGTAGAAAGGTCAGATGAGAAGGTGAAGGTCAATGCCAGTCCAAATAGCCATTCAAAACGGAACAGATGAGGCATTTTACTCGCTTCTATCTTCTTCATATCTACTGATTTGGTAAAGATCTTCAAAGCGGCTAGGGCAACCATCCAAAAATGGTCTCTGTTTTGTTTTCGCTAATTCTGTATCAGCACCTTCAGGAAGTAGGCAGGCTGTGGAATTCTCAACCTTTTCTAGCTGAAGTACCGTGATTTGGACAAAGCAATTGTATTCAAATGGAGGGCCTGCAATAAGCTATAACCCTGCTCGCGAGTGAATTGAGCACAAATGTATAACATGCCTTTGAGTTTTCCCGCCTAACGCACACTTATTTGCAAAAAATATACAGTGAGAGATAATTTAGTCCCGCAGAAAAGGAGATGGAGAAGGAGTGACTTGAGGTATGGGCGTGAAAAAGGGCTACCAGGGATGATCCTGATAGCCCTTTATCTTTATATCTTGTAAAATAGGGAACTAATTGGATTAGTTCACAGAATCGCTCAATTTCTTACCGGGCTTGAACTTGATAACGTTCTTAGCCGCAATTTGAATTGTTTCACCGGTTTGTGGGTTTCTACCACTGCGAGCCTCGCGACGAGATATTGAGAAAGTACCGAAGCCTACTAGAGTAACAGAGTCGCCTCCTTTAAGGGCGCCACCGATTCCTTCTAGAACGGCATTCAATGCATCTTCAGCTTGACCTTTAGATACACCTGCACTTTCTGCAACCTTGCTGATTAAATCTCCTTTGTTCATTTCAACAATTTTTGATGATTTTTAAAATTGGTGGGGCAAATTTATACCCTTGCTTTTGTAAAAACAAGTAATCATCAGCAAAAAAAGCAGGAAAGCCAGAAAATACGGGGGATTTAAAGGATTAAAGCGTATACGAAACTATACTGAGATTCGTTATCATTGCAGCGAAATCGGTTTTCATTGCCGTTGAATTCATTTTGTTAGATGTAAGAGCGAAAAAACGCCATCTTCAGATTAAAGTAAATGACAATGTGATAATGATACATATGCCTTATTTATATGTATCTTTGCTAAAACCGCTTCTAGACTTTTTCAAACGACTAATGATAATGAAAAGAATAATTCTGAGTTTAGCGTTTATATTTTCCTTGAGCATTTTCTTTACAACAAGCTCCTGTAGTCGCAAAACAGGCTGCCCAACAGCCGAAAATGTACAAGTAAAAACGAATCGGAAGGGAGAATTGCCCACTCGGCGAGGAAACTCTAGCCTTTTTCCTAAGCAAATGCGTAAGAAGAAAAGAGGTAAATAGGAGAGAAAAGGAGACTTACTCAGGCTGCGACTTGTCCATCTCTTCATGAGAGAGGTTGTCGTATACCTCTTGGAGCTCTTCGATGTATTGGCCATACATCCAATGCATGTACTTGCGGGTTACAAACCAGATAAATAAGCCTAGCACAACCACCGATACACCTAAGATAAGTAGGAGTTTCCACAGGGATGTCATATCCGACCAATCTCCACCCGCCTCAATGAAGCCCATCATAAAACCCAAGGTATATCCCATGGGCATTACTATATATAAAAGGATTTTGGTCCGCTGATAGGATTTTCTGAACAACTGGAGGTAGCCAGCGACACTCTCCTTGACATTCTTGGTGTTGATGGACCTAAACTTCTTCAACATCCGATAAACGCCATAGCCCGTACCTAGATAAAGTAGTATCCCCCCTCCCAACAAGTATCCAATCAAAGGATTCTCCGCAAAAAAGTAAAACAAACCCAGCCAAAGGACAACGCCTGCGATCAATTCGATCAAAGCGTTCCTTTTCATCCGTTGGATGATATTCGAAGATCGTTGGCGAGCCATGCGCATGACCTCCCCTTCCAGGCGATGATAATAATCACTGGCATCCTTATCACTGTTTTTCCAAATGGCGTTCAGATCAAATTCTTCCATATCCCTTTTCACTTAATAGCTTATACAGTCGTTTCTTGATGCGCATGATCTTTACGCCGACATAATTGGTGGTTATACCCATGATGTCAGCAGATTCCTCGTAGGACTTACCTTCCAGATGCAGAAGGATTAGAGCTCTTTCATCTTTTGGTAGTTCATTGATACTTTGGTACAGTAAGTCTATCTTTTGTTGTTGCTTTTTTTCCAGATCCAATTGTGCTACGCCATCATCTGCTTGTTCCAACATCCAGGCGTTGACTTCGGTAGTCGGCGGCTTCCGCTTTTTCTTTTTGGTAAAGGTCAAAGCAGTATTAAGGGCGACCCGATAAATCCAAGTTGAAATCTTGGCCTTACCCTGGAAACGTGCGAAAGAATTCCAAAGCTGAATCAGCATCTCTTGGTATAGATCATCGAAATCTACTTTCTCTGAGGCATAAGATCGGGCAATCTTATAAAGAATGCCATTGTGCTCAGCGATGATATGCTTGAAAGTTTCTTCCACTAGTCTTCTAATTAGTACCCTTGATCGGATTTTTATTACAGTTTACCGAATTATAACTGCTTTTTTCCAACTTGCTTGTAATAATAGTGGAAGCAGGCATACTAACCAAGTAAATAAAGATTAACTAATTACGATATCGAATTGACTATCCAGCTTGCAAGCGGCCAATCAATACAGAATATTAAAACTGGATAAGAAATGGAAGAACCAAAGAAAGGATTTCAGATTGAATTTTGTTCGGAGGAGGATACGGGATATACATCGATAGGACTAACCTTTGCGATGTTGGGTTCCACCTTCAGCACTATAGAAGGTTTCCCGTTCGTCGTAACTATGATATTTTTCCTATTGGGGATTGCCTTGCCCTGCTATGACTTTTGTACTAAGGTGGCGGATCAAACGGCTCCTGGTGTTCAAGAAGAGAACGCTACAGATCGCTAGGTGGCTTGGATACGGGTAATAAATTGCTTAAAAGATAGCTTAACATAAAACTTTTAAAAATCAAGAAAATGAAGAATGTAATGTCGAAAGCATTGGTAGCTGTATTATGTCTAATGGTTAGCTTCCTAAGCCATACCACGGCTCAGGAAAAGGCTGCTGCGGCTTCCACGACTACTCTTGTCGCATTGGAAACGGCTAAGAATAACAATACATTGTTGTGGAAAATTGAAGGTGAAGGGATCCAAACTTCTTATCTATATGGGACTATACACTTAATTCCACAATCCGATTTCTTTATTGCAGATGCTACCAAAACTGCCATGATGACTAGTGAGCAAGTGGTCATGGAATTGAAAATGGATGACCCCAATATGCAAATGGCCATTATGCAAAATGCAGCGATGAAGAATGGTTCGACTTTGGATAAATTGGTTAGTGAAGAAGAATATAAAAAGGTGGATGAATTGTTGAAGTCTGCCTTGGGAATGGGCGTTGCTCCATTTAATGGCTGGCAACCGATGTTGACCTCTTCCCTTTTCCTTACGAAGTTCATTGATGGTACCCCTGCTTCCTACGAAGGGAGTTTTGTAGCCATGGCTAAAGAGGCCAATAAAGAATTGCTAGGACTGGAAACGGTACTAGATCAGATCAATGCGATGGGAGAAATCCCATATAAGAAACAAGCCGAACTATTGATGGAAACGGTCAATGATATGGAAGGCATGAAAAAGATCTTTGCGGATATGGTTGGTACCTATAAAAACCAAGATATCGAAGCTCTGCACGATATGATCGCTGATCAATCCGGAGGAGAAGAGATCGCGCAATTCATGATCTACAAGCGTAATAAGAACTGGATACCCAAGATTGGGGAACTAGCAAAGGATAAATCTACTTTCTTCGCCGTAGGTAGCGGACACCTTGGTGGCAAAGAAGGGGTGGTTAACTTGCTAAAGGAGGCTGGCTATACCGTTACGCCTATCTCAAACTAAGTACCAAGAATAGACAAAGATATTGTAGTGGGGCTCTCCTTAAGAGAGTCTCGCTACTCCTGCATCGGACTTACTTATTCCTCCGCATTGAGCAATTCATATTTGGCTAAGACGGACTTAGTAAATGGAATAGTCTTGCGAGTGGTCTTATTGATGTGGACCCCCACAATCTTGGCTTTGGCGACTAACTCATCATTCTCCGCATTGAACATTTGGTGAAGAAAGATAATGGCTTTCGGTTTGAACTCCACCATTTGAGTTTTAATGTAAATGAGATCTCCGGCCACTAGTTCGTGAAAATAGTTGATATTTTGTTCTACGGTAAACATCCCCACATTGTGGGCTTTCATATAAGAAGGCGTGACCCCAAGGTGGGCATAGAAATGCCAAGTAGCTTCATCAAACTTTCCCATGTAGTGCTGAACATTCATGTGTCCATTAAAATCACAATGCCAAGAGTTAACGGTTCCTCGATGGGAAATAATGCTTTTCATGCAGATACAATTTAGTAGAATGAAGCTATGATGCGGTAGCTACCGTAGCCGTTCCTAGTAAAGATAAAATTCTTCAAGAAAAAATCCAGCCTCAACCCCTTCTCGCTTTACTTCTTTAGGGCTTAGCATTCAGGAAGATACACAGGAACATTGACAGCCAGGCCACCTTCGGATGTCTCCTTGTATTTATGGTGCATATCTTTTGCCGTTTCCCACATAGATTTTATCACACCATCCAGGCTTACTTTAGCTGCACTGGGATCGCTTTCGAGAGCTATATTCGCCGCTGTAATGGCTTTGATGGAGCCCATTGTGTTTCGTTCTATACAAGGAATTTGTACTAAACCTGCGATGGGATCACAGGTTAGACCCAGGTGATGTTCCATGGCTATTTCAGCAGCCATCAACACCTGATCGGGAGACCCACCCAGGCATTCTGTCAATCCTGCTGCAGCCATGGCTGAAGAAACACCGATCTCCGCTTGACACCCGCCCATCGCTGCTGAAATAGTGGCATTCTTCTTGAAGATCGTCCCAATCTCTCCAGCAACTAATAAAAATTCAATAACCTTTTCCGTGGTGAAATTCTCAAAACAGTGAGCGTACATTAAAACTGCTGGTAAGACACCTGAAGCGCCATTGGTCGGGGCCGTCACGACCCGGCCAAAGGAGGCATTCTCTTCATTGACTGCTAAGGCGAAGCAACTCACCCACTTATTGATATTGGTAAACGACTTGTCCGTTTCTTTAATCAAGCCAATCCATTCCTCAACGCTGCTGTGTTCCTGCCTTTTTAGGAGCTTTCCGTTGATTTCCGCAGCTCTCCTTTTTACCCCTAATCCCCCTGGCAATTGCCCCGTCTTCCGAACGCCTCGATAAATACAAGACTTGATCTCCTGCCAGATATTTAAGGCTAGAATTTTCGTATCCTCTTCCGATCGCCAGGCTTTTTCATTGAGCCAGACGAGTTCACTAACGGAGAGCTTTAGTTGCTCGCAATTAGAGGCGATATCGGCAGCCTGGTGGCAAGGGTAAGGCGTAGCAATCGGATCCTTATTGATAATGGCATCCTCCTCTGTGGCTACGAAGCCTCCTCCAACGGAGTAATATTCTTTTGAAAAGCCTTCACCACTAGATAGGAATACCTCAAAACGCATCCCATTGGCATGGAAGGGAAGAAATTCATGTCCAGAAAAAATAATATCCTCGTCATAAGAAAAGCGGAGCGGATGCTTTCCTTGTAACAAAAGTTCCCCCCTGTGCTTGATCTCTTCTATTCGGGTTGGGATGGTATCGGTATCGATAAGGGTATAATCTTCTCCACTCAAGCCCATCAATACGGCCACATCCGTACCATGGCCGACTCCCGTGAGGGCTAAAGAACCATATAAATGAACTTTGAGTTGGCGAACTTCGGCGAGCTGATCACGGGTTTGCAAGAGGTCTAAAAACATCTCCGCTGCCTTCCAAGGCCCCATGGTATGCGAACTGGAGGGACCAATGCCTACTTTGATGATCTCAAAGGCACTGATTGATTTCATGACTCAGGTTTTACTGGTTTAGGTATAGCATTGTATCCTAGTCTTGGAAGAAAGATTGGTTAATTCTTTCTAAACTCTTCTCATACAAGCACCCAGAATTCCAATTGACGAGTTTCCTATACAAGGTGCTTGACAGTGTTTACAAGAAAGTTGCTCCTAGACTATATTTGTTTCAAAGACTAATCCCTCTCGACACTTTTCGGTCATTTAGGGACTACGGTCTAGTAAAGGACATAGTTAGTAGAAAAGCTTAGGAAAAGAAAAGAATTGCAGACTTTTTTGTCCTGTCTGTTTTCATTCCCTAAATCGTTTTTGGATTGGAATAGGGGGAATGTCGACTTACCTGCATCTTAATTACGACATCAATAGCTAAGTAGACCCACAATCTTGTCCTACCAACTAGGAACTCCTAGCGGATTAGGGTCGGATTGCCTGTAAAATGGGATTAGGTCAAAAATGCAAGACCTAGATCACCACACAACTAATTTTCCATTAATTAAAAAATTATCCGATGAAAAGAGCTGCGCAACATCTTGTATTGTTTTTAGCAGTATTGGCATCTACTACCTTCCTTTCAGCCACTGAAGTAGGAGAACTAAGTAAAACAATTAAGCGTGATTTCGAAATTGCTGCCGATGGTAGCACTAGCATTTCTAATCAGCATGGAAAGGTCGAAATCATTACTTGGAACCAGAATAAGGTGAAAATTGAAGTAGTTATTCGTGTTGATTCTCGCCGTAAAGAAGACGCTCAGCGTTTACTTGATGCTATTAATGTAGACTTCTCAAATACATCTAGTACAGTATCCGCAACGACGGTTATTGAAAAAATCTCAAATAAATGGTGGAATGGTAATAACAACCGTATGAAGATTGATTATACCGTACATCTACCTGCTACTAATGATTTATCCCTGACCCATAGGCATGGACATGCAGCTATTGATGACATGAAAGCAAGTGTGGATATCAACTTCCGACATGGAGAATTCAGAGCAGGGGACCTAGGAAGGGAAGCTAGAATTGATATGGCACACGCTAAAGGGTATTTTGCCAATACAGGAAATATCGATGCTTCGGTTGCTCACGGTGGACTATATGGTAGATCAGCGGGAGACTCCGAAGTAGATGTGCGTCATGCTACCTTTGAGTTAGAAGAAGGAGGACTAGTTACCAGCCGCTCAGGTCATAGTAATTTCAATCTCGGGGCTATTGCAGGCTTTAGGTCTAGCAGCAGTAGTCATGATCGTATTCGCATCCAGAATGCAGAGGTAGTAAAAATTCATGGCAGCCATTCTAGTGTACGAGTAGGAAAAGCGACGAAGGAACTGGAACTGGATCTTAGTCATGGAGGTGGGACGGCTGGCTTGAGTGCAGGTTTTACCAATGTGAGTTTGATCGGTTCTCATGCCAATTTTGGCATTGAAGTAGATCGCTCGGCGGCATTCAGCATGGAAGCCAGCACACAACATGGAGGACTTACTTATCCTAGTGGAATGGATGTACGTTATCATGTGGAGAAAAACTCTAGCAAGACCATCAAAGGCTCGGTTGGCGGAGACTCAGGTAATGCATTAATGAAAGCTCGACTTTCTCATGGTAGCCTGAAGGTGACGCAAATGTAATCACGCCTAATAATAAATGCTGTAGGTTTTGCTTGCAGCTGTAACGACAATCCCCCGGTGGAGGCAAAAGCCTGCATCGGGGGATTGTCGTATAGAATAAACCTTTTTATGAAGCTCCCAACCTAGATTGCTAGCATCTTTCGAATCATGCCCAGCGCCAGTATTTGAAAATCCGAATGCTTATCCGAATTGATGTCCAGGTTCATCACAATCGGTGATACGTCGGAGATGCCTTTTAGGTAAGCCCAAATATTCAGCATGTGTTCTACCGGGGAGATAGTAGAGTTGATGGTCCCATCGCTTTGTCCTTGTTGAATCTCCTCCGTTAAAAGTTTGAAGGGCAGTTGCGCAAGCTCATTCACATGTTCAAAGTATATACATCCCTTGATTTTTGCATGGGCTTCTGTCTGTACCGCTCCTTCATTGATGCTTCGGAGAATTCCGTAGAAGTCAAGCATGACCTGGTAGTACTGCGGAGCCATTTTCGCATAATCAAGATAGCCTTTAGCCAAGGTTAGGACCCTTTCCATTCCTGATTTATCCTCCATTTCTAAGGCAGCAAAATGTCCTAAGAACCTGCTAAGCGTCTTTTTTACCACTGCTAAATATAGATTCTCTTTGGAATCAAAGTAACTGTAGAGCGTCGTCCTACTACAGCCTGCCGACTTACATACATCCGAAATGGCAGTCATCGAATATCCCTTCTTAAAGAAGACTTCCTTCGCGTGCTGAATGATATGATCTGATCTACTTTCCTTGATCAATGCTTTCATCCTGTAAAATTACGCATATAAAATTAAGTGTTCTAAAAATGGACATTGTGTCCAAGTTTTGTATTTTTGAAAAATGGACAATGTGTTCATTTTTTTAAGACCTGCTAAACAAGGGTAATATGAAAGTATATATTCTCGGAGGTGCACAAACGGATTTTTCGCTTCGCTGGGAACGAATGGGGCGAGATATTGGCGAGTTAATGGCCAGTAGTTTTGCGGATGCTTTGCAGGTGGTGCAGTTGGATACTACTGATATTGAAGCTATCCATGTTGGAAACTTTGTTGGGGAGCTATTCAGTAGGCAAGGTCAATTGGGCGGTGTACTGCTGCAACATTTCCCGGCACTAGCTGGCATCCCTACCGCACGGCATGAAGCAGCCTGCGCTTCGGGAAGTATGGCTGCTTTCGCTGCTATGCGAGAGATTGAGGCGGGCTGGTACGATTTAGTAGCGGTGACGGGAGTAGAACTCATGCGGAATGTGGATGGCAAAACGGCTTCTGAATATCTGGGTGCAGCAGCCTGGAAGGGGCACGAAGCAGCAGAGGCTAACTATCCGTGGGTATATCTTTTTTCGGAAATCCAGGACTATTATCAAAATCGATTTGGTGTTGAATCGGAGCATCTAGCAGCCATCGCTAAGCAGAATTATGCCAACGCTAGACGCAATCCCGCCGCCCAGACTCGCCAGTGGAGCTTAAGCGAGGCGGACTTTGCCAGTGATGAGGTACAAAACCCGATCGTAGAAGGCAGCCTACGCAAATCCGATTGTGCAAGGATCACTGATGGCAGTGTCACTCTTTTTCTGGCCTCGGAAAAATATGCTAAAGCCTATGCGGCTCAAAGAAATATTTCATTGGCAAACCTACCCTATATCAAAGGTTGGGGACATCGCACAGCTCCTATTGAGTTAAAGTATAAATTGGAGAATGCACCAGCAGATGCCTACCCTTTTCCTCACCTTCACGGGGCCATTCAGGATACCCTACAGCGCGCCAATTTATCTGATGCCACTCAGCTAGATGTCATCGAAACGCATGACTGTTTTACTATTTCAGAATACGTAGCCTTGGAGCATTTTGGCCTCGTGGAAGCGGGTAAAGGATGGCAGCTCATCGAAAATGAAAGCATTGCCTTTTCTGGGAGTTTACCGGTCAACCCCAGTGGGGGATTGATTGGAGCAGGACATCCAGTGGGAGCCACGGGTGTGCGTATGCTACTCGATGCCTACAAGCAGGTGTCGGGTACTGCTGGGGACTATCAGGTAGCCAATACGAATAATGTCGGCTTACTCAATATTGGCGGGAGTTTTACGACGGTAGCCAGTTTTGTCGTAGGTAAATAGAGTATCAAGACTAAAACTATATTCTCATGAAGAATGATGTGATGAACTATGCACTAGAAGCAGCTAATCCCTATCTGCTTGGAGCATATGCACCCGTTTTTGAAGAGGTGGTAGAGCATAATTTGAAAGTGACTGGGGAAATTCCAAAGGATATAAATGGCATTTATGTACGCAATGGCCCCAACCCAAAATTTGAGCCGAAGGGACACTACCATTGGTTTGATGGAGATGGAATGCTACATGCGGTCCATATCGAAAATGGCCAGGCAACCTATCGCAATCGTTGGGTGCGCACCCGAAATTTAGCCACGGAAGAGGCGGCTGGCCATTCTCTTTGGCAAGGTTTGATGGGGAAGTTGGCAGCCAATATGCATTTGCCTTTTAATCGTGGCGTTCCTTTGAAGGACACGGCGAATACTGCTGTGGCTTTTCATGATGGTAAATTACTAGCTGGCTGGTATATGTGCGGGGATCTCTACGAGATCGATCCGATTACGCTTGAAACGAAAGGGGTGCAAGACTACCAGGGGACTTTGACTTCTAAGGCCATGGCTCATGTGAAGGTAGACGAGCATGCCAATGAGATGATGTTTTTTGACTACGAATTGACTCAGCCCTATTTGGCCTACGGTGTGGTTAATGGCAATGGGACGGTCAAGCACTTTACCAAGATACCTACCCCAGGACCACGTATCCCTCACGACCTGGGCATCACTGCGCATTATTCCATTCTAATGGATTTGCCGCTCATCTATGACTTGAGTTTAATGATGAAAATAGGGCGAGCGATACCTGTGTTTAAAAAAGACATGCCAAGCCGCTTCGGGCTAATTCCAAGGTTTGGTAAGCCTGAAGATGTCCAATGGTTTGAGGCGAACCCATGCTATATCTATCATACGATCAATGCCTGGGAAGAAGGGGATGAAATTGTCATGGACTGCTGTGTAAATGATGACCCTACTCCCCAAAAAGAATTGCCCAAGGGCGCTAGTGCGGTGGAGAAGCTCAATGAATATCTTCGCCTTAAGGCTTATATGCATAGATACCGATTTAACCTTAAAACGGGAGAGACTAAGGAATATCGTCTGGATGATCAAGTGACGGAATTCCCCTTGATGAATAGTCAATATCTCGGCCGGCCATCGAGGTATTCTTACAACCAGCGTTTTGATCTGTCACAAACGCTCCGTTTTGATGCCATTGTTAAATACGATACGGAAGCAGATACGACGCAGACATTTGAATACGGCAAAAATAAATTTGGAAGTGAGTCTCCCTTTATTCCAAGAGAGAATGCTCAATCCGAAGATGATGGCTACGTCATCAGCTTTGTTACAGATGCAGTTGAAGGTAGCTCGGAAGTAGTGATCCTGGATGCACAGA
This sequence comes from Saprospiraceae bacterium, assembly GCA_019634045.1. GTDB lineage: Bacteria > Bacteroidota > Bacteroidia > Chitinophagales > Saprospiraceae > DT-111. The sequence goes on along the minus strand of JAHQWA010000242.1, from coordinate 35 downwards.
ATTTGGATCGGGAACCGCTAGCCAGAATTCAATTG
>JAHQWA010000241.1 GCA_019634045.1 Saprospiraceae bacterium | reverse complement strand
GACTTCATGTATTAAGCTTACTGGCGCCCTGACGCCTGGCTGCTACCACAAAATAATAGGTTTGAATAGTCTCATCTGGTCTTTGAATGAGAAACTGTTAAACGTCCAGCTTAACTCTAGTAGCGCGTACTTTGACCTTCTGAGCCTGGGATTGATCGGGGCATAAAACGAATAGAACTAGGAATCGGAATTAGAGTTCCTTTTCATTGGGAAGGAGCTAATTGTAGATCGGTCTTCAATAATGAGAAAGCCAAATTACCGTCAAAACTCAAGTCAAGATCCGAGGTAAAGCGTTTCTGTAGATCATAGAAAGATGCCGTCCTTGGTGATGGTGTAGGTTGAATCTAAATTGCGGGGAAACGGGGATGTTATCAAGATGAGGAAAGAGTTGGTCCTAAGTAGACCTTAGTGAGGTCAGGCAGCAGCCCAAAATAGAGCGAGTCTATTAGGTGGGTGAAACCTTCTAGCCCCTTTCTCGATCCAATTTGAGTCAAACGATGCACTATTCCACCTAAAATACAACGACCCAAACTCCACTACTTAAGCATACCATTGCAGCGGCAATCGCGCGCTGAGAAATTGACGCATTCTGTTAAATCAGAATCTCTTCAACATTACAATTGAACTCTATCCCGCCTAAAGCATTTAATTTAATGTCTCAAATAGTACATTTATAAATGGACATTACAAAAAATCACCTACAAATCACCTTAACTCTATTTTGCCTATCTGTAATCTTCCTCTTACCAGCTTGCTCCAAGACTGACGAGAAAAAGGCAGGACCCGAAACTGCAGCAGCAGCGGCATCACCACCCAAAGCGCGGGCTTTACCGGTGCAAGGACTGATCATAGAATCCAGAACCTTGGAAAAGAGCATCGGTGCCACGGGAAGCCTCATTGCCTACGAGGCGGTAGATATTCGCCCCGAACGTACCGGGAAATTGATGCAACTCAACTTCAAGGAATCTTCTTTTGTCAAAAAAGGGAGATTGCTGGCCAAGATTGATGACAAAGAACTGCAAGCGGAACGTAAGCGATTGGAAGTGAGCCTGGACCTGGCGGAAAAAGAAGTGATGAGAGGGAACGAATTGCTAAAAATACAAGGGGTAAGCGCAGAGGAGATGGACCGACTTAACAATCGAGTAGAGGCTATCAAGGCGGAAACGGCCGTACTCGACGTCCAGATAGAAAAGTCAAGTATTGTAGCCCCCTTTTCTGGCTTGGTGGGCTTACGCCAAAAAAGCCTTGGCGCCTACGTCACGCCTAACGATATAATTGTGGATCTCAAACAGGTCAATCCTTTGAAGCTGGAATTTGAGGTGCCAGAAAAATACATCAGCCAGGTAAGGGCCAACCAAGCCATCAGTTTTACCGTGGTCGGCTTTGACCAATCTTTCAGTGCCAAAGTATACGCTACGGACTCCGAAATCTCTCCGGAGACCCGCACCTTTCGAGTCCGAGCCACCTGCGCCAACCCAGGCAATCGATTAAAGCCTGGCCAGTTTGCCAAAGTAAACCTAGTGACGGACAAGAACAATGAAGCCGTCATGGTACCGACCGATGCAGTCATTCCGGTCCTCGATGGCAAACAAGTATTTGTCTTCAAAGGCGGTAAGGCAGTAGCAACGCCAGTAGCTGTGGAGGATCGCCGAGCTCAACTGGTAGAGGTTACCAATGGGGTTTCTCTGGGAGACACCATCATTGTGAGCGCACTAATGTCTCTCACCAATGGCGCGCCAGTTAAAATTCAGGAATTAGTTGAACCCGTAAATGACCCCGCAGAATGAGTTTATCATCTACTAGTATCGAACGACCGGTGCTGGCTACGGTTATTTCTATCGTCATCATTTTATTTGGTGCCATCGGATACACCTATCTCGGCGTGAGGGAATACCCCGTCGTCGATCCGCCCATCGTATCGGTGTCTACCAGCTATGTAGGCGCCAACGCCCAGGTGATTGAATCCCAAATCACGGAGCCGCTGGAAGAGACGGTCAATGGTATTGCAGGAATCCGATCCTTGTCTTCTATTAGTGCCGATGGCCGAAGTACGATCACGGTTGAATTTGAAATTGGAACGGATTTGGAAGCTGCCGCCAATGATGTACGCGATAAGGTATCTCAAGCACAAAGAAGACTTCCACCTGATGCTGACCCTCCTACCGTCTCCAAATCGGATGCGAATGCAGGAACTTTAATGGCCTTGACCATTCAAAGTGAAAACCGAGACCTGCTGAGTCTTACGGAAATCGCCGATAATGTTTTTAAGGAACGTATACAGACCGTAGCTGGCGTTTCTAATATCAGGATTTGGGGATCTAAGGAGTATGCAATGCGGATTGAGATGGATCCCAATAAGCTCTCCGCCTATGGCCTTACTCCTTTGGATGTGCGGACGGCTTTACAACAGCAAAACCTGGAATTACCAACAGGGAAGATAGAGGGGAATCGGACGGAGCTCACCATTAGAACCTTTGGCCGCTTGACGACGCCGGAAGAGTTTTCAGAAATGGTAGTACGAGAGACCAAGGGTGTGATTGTGCAATTGAAAGATGTGGCCAATGTGGCGCTGCGTCCTCGTAACCTAAACACTTCCCTACGAGGGAAGGGCGTCATTAAAATGGTTGGATGTGCTATTACGCCCCTGCCCGGCTCCAATCTGATCGATATAGCAGATGCCGTTTACGTGAGAGTGGAACAAATCAAAAAGGACTTACCACCAGATATTAGGGTGGATTATGCCTTTGACAATACCCGGTCGGTTCGAAAAGCGGTGAACGAGGTCCAGGATACCATTATGATCGCGTTTGGATTGGTGGTGATCGTCATTTTCCTGTTTTTGCGAAATTGGCGTACCACACTAATTCCCGTCATCACCATTCCGATCTCCTTGGTCGGGACCTTCTTTGTCATGTACATCTTCGACTTTTCCATTAATGTATTAACCTTATTGGGGATCGTGCTAGCTACAGGACTGGTCGTGGATGATGCCATTGTAATGATGGAAAATATATACCGGCGGATTGAACAGGGCGTGGAGCCGATTAAGGCTGGGTTTGAAGGAGCGAAAGAGATCTATTTTGCCATCATTGCCACCAGTATTACACTTGTAGCCGTATTCTTACCGATTATCTTTCTACAGGGGCTTACTGGTCGGCTGTTTCGCGAGTTTGGAATCGTCGTATCTGGGGCCATTGTGATTTCTACCTTGGTCTCCCTGACTTTAACGCCCATGCTGAGTGCTCGCTTTCTACGGAAGAGTCGCCGTCAATCTGCACTCTTTAGATTCACCGAAAACATCCTAGATGGTATAAACCATTTGTACAATAGTAGTCTTAAGGGATTCTTGGCAGTGAGATGGCTGGCCTGGCCTATTTCTATGGCTTGTATTGCGGCTATCTACTACATCATACAACTGCTGCCGACTGAAATTGCACCGCTGGAAGACAAGAGTTCATTCCGGGTTTTTGCTACGGCACCAGAGGGAACGACCTTTGAGGTGATGGATAACTATATGATTGACTTGCTGAACATATTGGATACGATTCCGGAAGCGCGGGCTTATATCAGTGTGACCTCTCCGGGCTTTGGATCCAGTACAGCAGCTAACTCAGGCTTTGTCTTCTTCACCGTAGTAGAACCAGATCAGCGAGAGAGAAGTCAATCCGAAATTGTGCAAGCCCTATACCCTAAAGTTAGGGGCTTAAATTATGCCCGAGCCCTTATCACGCAACGGCAAACGATAGAAGTAGGACGTAGGTTTAGAGGACTTCCTGTCCAGTACGTAATACAGGCACCTGACTTTGATCGTCTAAAGGAAGCCCTCCCCCGATTTGTAGAAGAAGCAGAAAAGAATCCAGCCTTCTCCGTGGTGGATTTGGATTTGAAATTCAACAAACCTGAGTTACATATTGAAATTGACCGGGAACGTGCAAGAAGTTTAGGCGTAACCGTTCGAGACATTGCTGAAACCTTACAGCTATTTTATAGTGGCCAACGATTTGGGTATTTCATCAAGAACGGGAAGCAATACGAGGTCGTAGGTGAGGCCTCTCGGCAGTACCGCAATGATCCTGGTGATCTAGCCGGGATCTATGTCCGAAACAGAGATGGAGAATTGATTCAGCTGTCTAACCTCGTATATTTTAGTGAAGAATCTAACCCACCCACCCTCTATCGCTACAATCGATATATCTCCGCTACGGTATCAGCAGGTTTAGCAGACGGCTATACCATTGGAGATGGCATCGAAGCCATGGATCAGGTTAAACGGGAAGTGCTGGATGAGTCTTTCAGTTCTGCCTTGTCCGGAGCTTCCAAAGACTTCGTTGAAAGTTCAGGCGGATTGTACTTTGCTTTCTTTTTAGCACTGATTCTAATCTACCTAGCTTTGTCGGCTCAGTTTGAAAGTTTCCTTGATCCCTTGGTGATCATGTTTACTGTACCACTCGCCATCACTGGTGCTTTATTAGCCCTCTGGATGGGCGGTCATACCATCAATATCTTTAGTCAAATTGGGGTGATCGTCTTGATCGGTATCGTCACGAAGAACGGGATTTTGATCGTCGAATTCGCCAATCAGAAGATGGAGGCGGGGCTGGCGGCCAGGGCAGCGGTCTTGGAGGCTGCGACCCTACGACTACGGCCCATCTTGATGACCAGTATGGCAACGATACTCGGCGTATTGCCGATTGCTATGGCCTTCGGCTCGGCTTCTACCAGCCGCATACCAATGGGAGTCGCGATTATTGGGGGATTGATTTTCTCTCTCTTCCTTACCTTGTATGTAATACCATCTATCTACACCTATTTTAAGCGCAAATCATGAAGTGGAGTCGATTAGGTTTGATTGTTCCAGCCATCCTACTATGTTTTCCCGTCCTAGGGCAGGAATTGCTAACGCTACAGGAGGCAATTGAGCTGGGTTTAGAAAACAATTATGGCATTAAGATTAGCAGAAATCAGGAGGCTATTGCGACCAACAATAATAATCGTGGCAACGCCGGCATGCTCCCCACCCTGAACACAAATGGCAACGTCTCCTATACCAGTAATAATACCAGACAGAAGTTTTTCTCTGGGGATGAACGTTCTGGAACAGGAGCAGGAAATACTAGTATTCGACTTGGGGCGGCCTTAAATTGGACCGCTTTCGACGGCTTCCAAATGTATGCCCGCAAGGAACGATTGGAATTGGATCAAGCGCAAAGCAAGGTCTTCACTCGGCAAGCGATGCAAGACTTAGTGTCTCAAATACAAACCCTTTACTATGGGCTGGTCCGAATCAATCAGCAGATTGATATTACTCGACAATCCATTACCCTAAATGAAGACCTGAGGAATCTCGCCTCAGGCAAATTGCAAATCGGAACCGGAACCAATCTAGAAGTATTGCAAACTCGAAACCGCGTAAATACCGATAGTTCCACCTTGTTGAATCTGGAAAACACCTTCCGACAAAATCAAATTGCGATGAACCGGCTCATGGGTAGAACGGTCGGCATAGAATTTACCGTCCCCTTGGAAATTCCAGAAGCCCTACTCCCCAAACTAGAAGCATTAACCCCTCTTGCCTTAGACCAAAACTATGATATGCGTTTGCTCAAACTAGACGAGCAAATTGCCCTCACGCAGATTCGAGAAGCTAGATCAGCCCTCTACCCTACCGTCTCTGTGAATTTGGGCTACAATTACAACTTCTCCCGAGCCGAAGTCGGCTTCCTACTCTCTAATCGCACCTTTGGCCCCACCGCTGGCTTAAGTTTCAACTACGACCTATTTCCCGGTAGGAATATCAAGCGAGACATCGACAATGCCACCATCCTCCAACAAAATATACAATTGACCCAATCGGACCTACAGCAAGACATAGAGGCCTCCCTCTCCGAGCAGTACCAAAACTATCAAGCCCTAATCGGCTTGGAATCCGTGGAACGCAAGAGCCTGGAAATTGCGGAACAGAACACGGCCCTCTCTCGGCAGCTCTACCGCTCCGGCCGCGCCACCAACTTCGACGTACGTGAAGCCATCCTCTCCGAAACGCAAATCAAGGACCGCATTAGTGAGGTCATCTATCGAAAGAAGTTGACGGAGATTGAGATTAAGAGATTAGCAGGTATTCCGATGGAAGGGGTGGAGTAAGTATGCAGGTATTCCAAAGTTGGTTATCATTTAAAAAACCCGATAAAATATTAAATTTGAACAGAATCGGAATTACCTGGTGGGTAATACTGATCACTTAAGAGAAACAAAACCAGACAGTCGTGTTAAATTTTTTCAGGAGAATAAGGCAAAAACTGCTTGCTAATGGAAATTTGAATAAGTATCTCGCCTATGCAATTGGAGAAATAGTCCTGGTCGTCATCGGAATCTTGATCGCCCTCCAAGTCAACAATTGGAATCAAGCTCACAGTGACGAAACAAAACTGATCGCCTTACTGCACGACTTAGCAGTAGACCTTACCCTTGAAGTAGATGAAAGCGAGCAGGTCCTTGATTACTACTATCAGAAAGATTCATTGATTGCTCTTAATCTGTCTGGAAAGTTGGTAGAAGAGGACCTACAGACAACTTGTAAGCGCTGCCCTAGATATTTGCTGCTAAACTATCCAAAAATCCCTATCAATACAATCGCTTACGACCAGATCAAATCCATGATTGATCGGATTCCAAAAAAATACGAGTACTTGACTTCCCAGATCAAACAACTATATGAAGTCGATGTCAAAATAGTACTGGAGAAGCAAGTAAGTATTGAGCGTCGAACAAGCGACTTCCGACAATCCCTCATATCAAACCATCCTTGGTTCAGACAAATTGCGTACAACCAATTGAGTGCAGAGGCAGTAGGCTTTTTCCTGAATGATCCTATCTACATGAATCGTTTAGCGGATTACAGAAATAGCGGACAAAATTTTTGGACTTATTTGAATCAATTCAGGGGAAGAGCTATTCATGTCCTTCATTTAATAGCCCAAATTAAGCCTGCAAAAATTGAAGAGGCATTAAACAACAGAGCATACTTCCTTGATAATAAACAAATTAGTGTATTTTCCGGCAGGTACAATATCCCAGAATTCGACAATTTCAAATTTGATATTGAAACTAGTGAATCACGAATCTATACTAATCTTTTTCAGGAGGGGCGCACAGAATTAGTACCCCAATCTGATTCTTCCCTTTATTTTGCTTCCCGCTTCATTAAGTTTAAGTTCAGTAATAAGTCTTTGTCTTTAATTGGATCGGATGGTTCAACAATTGTTTGTGAAAAAATAGAATAAATGAGCAACAGCAGCGGAACTGTTTAATTTTTTTCATCTCGACTACTTTTGTCACACTACTTATTTTTCAAAAGGCCTGACAACTTGAGTTTACCCTTTTTCCGTTGTTACCTCCAATCCCGCCATAGTTCTCCAATAGTCTTCTTTTGCAAAACGTTTTTCGTTCTGATAATGGCGCAGTCGTTCTTGCATATAGGTATAATAAGCAGCGCGCATCATTTGATCATACTCAGCAAAAGCGGTTTTCTTTCCTTTCAGTAACTCTACTAGGGCATAACTTGCATCTCTGGCAGCAACTAGGGCCATTAGTATGCCGTGAGCGGCAATCGGATCATAGCTCATTGCTGCATCACCGATGGCTACCCAGCCAGGACCATAAGTTTGCTCAAGCATACTACTATCGGCTGCCACAACTTTAGGAGCAGCCAACCAGTGACAATCGCTCTTCAGGAGTCGGTTGCAAGTGTAAGGAGCAGCCTGCACCAGTTGCCACCAGCCCGTCTCCGTGAGCCAGAGCTTACGTTGACTCGAGGTCGGCTGACAAAGAAAGGCAGTAGCCACCTTATTATCAGGGATATTGGCAGAATACCACCAGCCCTGGGCAGTCGCTTCAATCAAGCTGCTGGTCTCAGAGGTTGGAGCTTGAGCGGTAAGGAAAGTAACCAGTGCTAATTGGCTAGCTTCAAAGAGGCGATCCACGCCTTGCCGACGAGCCAGCCAGCTGTTGCGCCCACTAGCATCTATGATGAAGTCAAAGCGTTTTTCATTTATTCTCCCTAACTCATCTACCCAGTTCACCTTCCAATGGCCCTTTTGCCATTCCGCAGACTGCAATTTCACTCCGCTCTCTAGCTCAGCCCCAAAGGAATGAGCTTTATAAAGGAGTAGCCTTTCGAAGGCAGCCCGATCAAGATGCCAACCATAGCCAGGTGGTTGTTGGATAAAATCGGTATAGCGAGGCTTTTCGCTCCCCCAAATAGACTGATTACCATAGCACTCAAGATGGCTTCCAGCTTGAAATTCTTCCCAAAGTTGCAGGTCTTGCAGCATAGCTTGAGCTTCCGGTGGCAGGCTTTCTCCGATCTGATAGGAATTCTCTATCGCTAGAGACGATGGTTTCCGGTCCATTACCGTCACTACTAGCCCCATCCGAGCCAACCAAATAGCGGCAGCGGACCCCGCAGGACCCGCCCCGATAATCAATATTTTAGGATCAGCCATTTAGCGGAGTAGCCTTGGATTCACATTCACCCACTCTGGTCGCTTGAAGCTGGGCTTCATCTCTACGTCTTTCTTCGACAATTTTGTCATCACCGTCATCGATTCATCGCAAGGATCAGGTGGTTCGGGTTTGACGGTACGCCCCGTCTCTACCCAGACCTCTTTGGGTACCAGCGGGCTATTAGACCTCACCGGCTTCCTAGTCAAAATTCCAATCTTTCCCCAGTCCTTCACAAATTTTTCTATCCCTTTGATCCGTTCCTGGATAGTATTGCCATATAAAAAGGAGCCATCCTCTCTGAAGATGTAATCCCTAAGCCATTTCTTTCTGCTGCCAGGGCTAAAAGCCTTAATCTTGTCATCATTGCTGGTTTGTGTTGAATTCACCACAGCATATTCCTTTTCCGTAAATACATCATTCGGCACTCGCGCCGGCCAGAAGGTTGGCAAATATTCACCTGCAAAAGCTCGGTAGGCCGATAAACAACTAGAGGTATCTGATTGCCAAGGAACGGCCATCCACTTCGTTATATCACCAGGAGAACTCCCATCTAAAGGGCCACCTGCTGCCAATACGATGCGTTGACTAATAGCTACCCCAAAGTTTTCTTGACTATTTTTCCTCCGTTTAATCCGGTAAGGAAAATCCTCTTTGTACATCATCGCATGCCGCATAGGCCAGGTAAATTCGCAACCGGGGTGAAAGGGGCCTCCCAAGGTTTCCTCCAAAGCCGCTTCCGTTAATCCATTCGCTTGTTCCGTAGGGCTCAGGTCCTCCCATTTCTGTTGGACCGGAGGTTTATCTTCTACAAAGTCTCCAGCTGCCCATTGCTTCAAGTAGCCGTATTTCAATTCAGTAATAGCAAACCAATTCCTGGGATTAGTGGAGTTAATGTTAAAAGTCATGGCATCTCCATAGAGCGGAGGCCAGCCTTGCGGCTCCATTTCTTTATAGTTGGGATTTCGGAAAGATTCAAATATCGTCTGCCGGAAGGGGCGATTAGCCTCACTAGCATCCTTGAGTCTCTCGATTAAGGTTTCATCATCAAAATCATAAGCACTCCCCCATCCAAAATCACGGCTAACTCCAGCATTTACCCATTGGTTAATGTTCAAATGCTTTAAAACGGGATAGATATCCGCATAGAAAGCTGGGGTTTTAATGATCAAGTCTTTATGCAAGCGACTAGCGACATCCGTAATTAATTCGTAGCCGGTGGAGAAGGCTTGCACACCCACTGCAAAATTGGGTGGGGCGGTCACTATCCAGGCACCTTCCGCCACCAGTTCCCGTCCACCTGGCAATTGCACCATAGCATCGACAGGGCCATCGGACGTATCATCAAACCAACCTTGGTTATTGGCAAAAGTGCTGAGTTTTTTATTGTTGAAGGAAGCTGAATGCCCCCGGCCTCCTAAAAAAATTAGGCGACCTTGATCATCCGTTCTGACTTCCCCCAGGTATACCTCCTGGCGATCTTTTCCTTTCCCTATCTCACCCTTCAGCTGATACTTTGAGCCATCAGCGTTGGTATTTCTACCACTAATCCTTTGTGCTCGCGCTTCAATCATCAATTGCTTGCGATCATCTCCCTCAAATTCCTGATTGCGAAATTGGCTTAAAACCGGTAATCCATTGGGGGTCGGGTTACCATCCATGTCATACAGTCCGGCCGCCGTTGGTGTGTCGAGCGCAATATTAAAGTTGTACCAAGCCGCCTTTTTATTAGCTACATCCACACGCCAATCAATCTTCACGCCATGGTCTTCATTCAATTCACCTAATATATTACCAGATTTATCGAGCGCATAGATATAAAACTTTGAAGCCTGTCTTTTGATTCTACCTTTACCATCTCTGAAATCATCAGGGTCTGTAGCAGGTTGGCCGGGGATGGTAGGCCCCAAAAAATAAGCATCAGGGCTATTGCCTACTCGTGCAATGCCAATTGCAGGGTAAATAGCCACGGAATGTACCTTATCTAGGTTCATATGAGCTGGGTTTTTGTGGCAAGTCTTACCGCATAGCAGGACTTGCCATGAACAAATCATGATTGTATTGAGGAACTTAATACTGACAATACTGAGTGAATGGGAGACAATAAACTATAGAAGGATATCGGCTTCAATGGTCCTCGAAAAGGAATACCGATATCAATTTAGTAGGAGACAAAACATTGAATAGCTAAAATACATATTTGTGTCTAGAAAGATAGTATAGGTAATAGAATTATCTAATATTTCTTAGCTCGACTGCTATGATAAAATATTGCCTTATAGACTGTTTTGAAATGTGTGTTGAAAATTATTATGATGTATTTTTTCATTAAGCGAAGCCCTTTTTGTGGAGAAGCTGTCGAGCCGCCAGGCTGGATAGCCGTAGCTATTGACCGAAAAAAAACTGAAGAATCATGAGAAAAGAGACATAAGAAAATTAGTGCCATGTTTCAAAACAGTCTCTTAGCTCCACTTTAGCCTTTTGTGCTCATCTAAAAATAGATGTAGCCATTTCCTAGAGCGGGTTG
>JAHQWA010000240.1 GCA_019634045.1 Saprospiraceae bacterium | reverse complement strand
GATAAAGCCATCAAAGCCACTCTCCAAACTATCGACTTCACAATTAGCATTTTGATCTACCACGACTTTTCCTCCTCCTTGCTGTTTGCTACCTAAGTACTTGTAGGTTTCCAATCCGGTCCAACCGAGCATCCAATTGTCTTGATCGTTGAACGCACCAAGGTGAGTAACCGGTTCGAAGAAAGGATCATCCACCGGGACACCAAAAAATAAAGCAGGGCTCCCACTGTTGAGTAAAGGATTGAGGCAGAACTGGGAATTCCGGCAGATGGAGCGTAAGCCAATTTCATCAGTCAGGCTATTCCCCTGTGTATTGAAGGCTTCTACCAGATAGGCGGCTTCCTGATCTTCAAAATTATCTTTGATACTGAAGATTCCATTGGGTCCCCCGCCGATCTCATTTCCTTCACAAAAATCACTCCATATGTTATTACTAATGCTTAGGGTTCCATCCTGAATTCGGCGGGAAGTACCGGAGGGATTATCAAAATCTTCTACCTCTAGGGCCTTTTTATATCCACTAACAATATTATTGGTAAATAGGCCACCTAAGTTTCCTCTAAATTGCAGGCCGATCGTGTTATGTCGCTCTTCTGGATCATTGTTTTCGCATCCTGATCCCAGAAAGGTGGCATTACTAATAATTGGACTAGGGTAGAGATCAGAGGCCATGGTATTTCCTCCAGCGAAGGCCCCACCAATATCGCCACTCTTTTTTCGCTGAAATCCGAACCAGAACTGCCCTTTGCCAGACCACCCTTGCCGAAACTCAAAAGCATTGTCGGAGTTGATTGCTGCAACGAGATACTTAAGCTCAGCAGTTCCACCAAGTATTTCTATCCCTCCATCCCCAGAGGCAATCACCTCGATATGGTGCAAATTTGTCCCGCTTCCAACTCCAGCCAAGGTTAGCCCGCTGATAGGCAGATTTTGGGTCAAACCGGCTCCGCAATGTCGAATCGACACATACGATAGCTGTCCAGAAGAGTCTTGCAAATTTGAACCGCCATAGCGGTTTAGTTCGGGATTTTCAAGCCCTGGGAGAGATGCAATGTTGTCAGGACCTGCGATGATGGGAGCTCTTCCCATGATGATTATCCCACCCCATAGTCCACGATCAGTATGGCGGACATCGTTGGTGCGATCTAGGTCGTCGTCTTCAGCCGTAAAGATGATGGGGGCTTCCACCGTGCCAATGGCATTGATCTGAGCTCCCCGAGTAATGACTAATACAGTAACATCATCTTCAGTGGGGAATCGTTGACTTCGGATTACCGTTCCCGCTTCAATGTTAAGGACTCCTCCGGCTTCTAGAAAGACTACTCCATCCAATAGGTAGGTGTTATCCTTCGTCCAATTGTATGTGGTGTCACCCTGTAGATCACTATCTGTGATTACAATTTCCTGGCCGGACAGAAAACAGCTGTAAAAACTAAGAGTAAGTAGGTACAGCAATTTGTTCATGTTGATCAATTTTTCGATACATTTCCAAGGGGATCATCAGGTAGTGTGAGTAGGGGAGAACTCTTTAATAGCACACTACAAAAGTGCAGAAGAAAGCCCAGGAATAAAAAGACATAAATTGTAGTTTATAAATAAAATTTGAGAACAATTAATATTCAAAATTATGATTTATAAGTAATTATGTCTTTTTTTATAAAAATTTATTTTTTCATATTTAATAAAAAATATTGGAAAAAAGCCGACTATTCCAGTTATTGAGTCGATTAGATAAAAGAGACTTCCGTCAAATGAAGAAATTTGTCCACTCTCCCTTCTTCAATCAGCGGCAGGACTTGATCGATTTGTTGTCCTATTTGGAGGATAGCATACATCGTGCAAAAAATATACCAACAAAGGAAGAGGTTTTCGCCCATTTGTACCCGAAATCTCCTTATGATCCGCAACAGGTACGCTTGGTGATGAGTCTACTGTACAAGTTGGTCGAGCAATACATCGCCTTCGAGGAGTTTTCTGCTAACCGACTAGAGGTTAAGCGCCAACTGAGTACTGCCTTGCGTAGGCGAGAGCTGATCAAGCCGGCACAGATTTCTATGAAGGAAGCCTACAAGAGTTTGGAAGCACATCCCTACCGCAATGCCAATTTCTATATCTCGAAGTACTACCTGGAGATTGAGCAGTTTGAATTGTACACACTGGATAAGCGGAATGTAAAGCACGATATGCAAACGATATCGGATGCGGTGGATGTAAGTTTCCTTTCGAATAAATTATGGCAAACCTGCATGGCGATTGCTCATCAAAGCGTGCGTAAGGTCGAGTATGATTTTGGCTTACTTCCTGCTGTATTGACGTTTCTAGAAGAGCGTCCTCAACTCTTAGAGATTCCTGCGATTGGCCTTTATTACTATTGCTACCTAGCTTTGGTGCACCGCGATGTCGAGGAGTATTTTCTTCGCTTCAAAGCCTTGATTTTTGAACACGGCGAGAAGTTTCCCAATGAAGAAATTCATGGCCTGTACCTGCTGGCCATTAACTATTGCATCCGAAGGTTGAACGATGGCACCGAATCCTACGCGAGAGAAGGCTTAGACCTCTATCAATCTGGCTTGCGGACCGGTTTGTTATTGAAAGGCGAGCAATTGTCCCGCTTCACCTATCGGAATATCGTGGCCATGGGAATCTTGAGCGGAGAACTACCCTGGGTGGAACAGTTTATGCATCAATACAAAAAAGCTTTGGACCCCAGATACCGGGAAAGCACTTTCAACTTTAACTTAGCAAAACTGGAATACACCCGACAACGCTATGATCTCGCCCTTACCTTGATCACCAAGGATGCGCACAAAGACCCCTTGCTGAACCTCTCCGCCAAAGCTTTGACCATGAAGATTTACTTTGAACAAGATCGATACGATACCCTGGATACCCATCTACAGTCCATGAATGCTTTTTTGATTCGGAAGAAGATCATTGGATACCATCGTACCAATTATTCCAATTTGATCAGGTATACGCGAAAACTAAGTGAGCTCAATCCTTTTGATCGCCAGGCTAAGGTGGATCTCAAAGCCGCGATTGTGGCAGAAGAGCCTTTGCTGGAAAAAGAATGGCTGTTGCAGCAACTGGATCGCTTGTAAGGGGAGAAGTAGTCGAATAAATACTTTTCCAGGTAGAAAAATCATTTCATTTTATCTGCTTTCGTCGTTTATTGCATCTAAATCAAGCATTGTAATATGATTTCTGGAATATTGGATGGATTAAAGTCCTATGGAGACGGCTTCAAAATCATTGTGAAATACAAACTTTGGGGTTATTTCCTCGCCCCTGCCTTGATCAGTATCCTTCTTGGGGTGGCTATTTTTGGCACGGCTTGGGGGATCGCGGGCGATATTGGGGGTTGGCTACTGTCTTACTATCCGTGGGAGTGGGGGAGTGGAACGCTTTTGAAGATCGCCAATGTGTTCGGAGGTTTGTTTGTAGGCGCATTTGGATTGATCCTTTTTAAGCAGTTGGTAATTGCTTTGTCCTCGCCTTTTATGAGTTTGATGTCCGAGCAGATCGAGAAAAAGATGATGGGTGCACCTCCGCAAAGTTTTAAGGTGTCGAAGATGCTAAAGGATTTAGTGCGAGGACTACGGATCGCTTTACGGAATATTAGCCGAGAACTGTTTTTTACCTTGATTTTATTCTTACTGGGATTGATACCTGTTTTTAGTCCGTTTACTACTGCTGCTATCTTTCTGGTACAAGCTTATTATGCTGGTTTTGGTAGTATGGACTTTACCCTGGAGCGTCATACCAATGTGCGCCAAAGTGTGCGGTTTGTGCGAAGACACAAGGGCTTAGCATTGGGAAATGGAGCGGTTTTTATCTTGATCCTAATGACCGTGGTTGGTTTCTTGTTCGTGTTACCCTTGAGTACGGCTGCTGCCGCTTCGGAAACACTGAAACGCCTAGATTCGTCAGGAGGGGCGGAGCTAGTCTAATTTGAAGTTACCCCAACCTCAGGCAAAACTTATCCAACAAACTTATAGCCTACTCCTCTCACAGAAAGAAAGAAATTTGGGTTCTTCGGATCTGTTTCGAAGTACTTGCGGAAGGATAGGATAAAATTGTCGATGGTTCTGGTAGAAGGGTACACATCATACCCCCATACAGATTGCAAAATCTGCTGCCTAGAGACGACCTCATTGCGTCGGTCAATGAGCAATTTCAACAACATGGCTTCCTTTTTCGTCAAGCTAAAGGCCTTCTGGTCATTTTGGGCCTCGTAGGTCAAGAAGTTGACCTTATTGTTGCCGAATGTATAGACCTCCGGTGTGTTCTCTGGCGCTTTGCTGGTGCGTTTGATGAGGTTATTGACGCGCAGAAGCAGTTCTTCTAAGTTAAAAGGCTTGGTTAGATAGTCATCCGCTCCTTTCTTTAGACCTGATATGCGATCCAGCGCCGTATCCTTGGCGGTAAGGAAAATGATCGGAACTTCCATATTGGTCAATCTCACCTGCTCACATACCTGAAAACCATCAATTTCCGGCAACATCACATCCAGAATCAGTAAATCAAAATGCTGTTCTCTGAAGTACTTCAAAGCATCTCGACCGTTGCCGGCAGCTACCACTTCAAAGTCTTCCATTTCAAGATTGAGTTTAACTACGTCTCTGATGTTTTCTTCGTCTTCGACCAACAATATTCGAATCATACTAGGCACTATCTAATGAACAATGTTCAATGAAGAATGAATAATTGGGTAAGGATCTTTATTCTTCTGCACCAAACTTTTCTATCCAGCTTTCTTGCTGCTAGGCAGTTGAATTCTAAAAATAGTCCCTTTGGGCTGATTATCCAAAACGCTAATCTGCCCTTCGTGTGACTTTACGATCTCTTTCACAATGAACAACCCCAAACCGGTACCTTTTGTTCGCCGAGTATCCTCATTTCCAACCCGATAGAACTTTTCAAAGATCTGCCGCTTGTCCTTATCTGAGATCCCAATCCCATTGTCCGCCACCGCCAAGCTAACGATCTCGTCTACTCGATCCAGTACCACATCAATTTTGGGTGTTTCGGGTGTATATTTTACAGCGTTTTCTAACAAGTTTAGGATGACGGAGGTGAGGCCCAATCTATCCGCTTCGATAGCTGGAATATGGTTGTCCTCCCGCAGAGAAAAGGTCACTTTCGGGTATTTGTCTCGAAGTTTTTGGAGAATGTCTCGTACGAGTTTAGCCAGGTCAGTGGATTCCAGGTGGGGTTCGTAAACCGTTTCCAATTTAGCACTGAGTAAGAGGTCATTCACCAAAGTAGTAAGTCGCTCCGTCTCAGTAAGACCGTTTCGGGTGAGCTTATCGGCTTGCTCTTCGGTTAGTTTGCGCTTCCGAAAAGTTTCCAGTATAAGACGAATAGAAGCCAAAGGAGACTTCAGTTCATGTGTAATGGAGAGCAAGAAGTTGCGCCTTTGTTGAGCAGCCGTTACCTCCTTATTGTACCCTCGATTGATCAACCAAACCCCGATGGCCATACTAATCACAAATACGATCCCTTCACCCACAATCATATATTCGCGCCGCTTATAGTACTTGCTGAGACTTAGATAGGCATCAGATGTATAGTACTGCTGAATCGCTTCTTCCATGATCCTTTGCTCCGAACGACCAGACCCTTGCTCTTGCGCCATTTGCTCCGTAACGATGGCAATCCTTTGCAGCTCTACCTTAGCATTGAAGGCGTCCCGATTATTCGTCCACAATAGAATAGACCACCAAGCGAAAGCCAGTAGCATGTAGGCAATCACGAGCAAAGACAAAAGACGTAGTCGTATGTTCTGTGGGCTCACGTTCGATTAATAGGTAATTTAAAATTTATAATGAAGGAGGTACGATCTATCATGTACCGGCTTAAACCTAAAAGATGCTCTCTGTAATCTGCCCTCCCACCTCTCACCTCTGCCCTCTGACCTCTGTAATCTGCCCTCTGACCTCTCACATCAACTCCCCATCGCCACATCAATCGCAGCACAGATTTTTTGTGAGGCTTCCGCCAAATCCGCCTCCGTATGAGCAGCAGAAATAAATCCGACCTCATAGCCACTAGGTCCTAAATATACGCCGCTTTGTAACAACTGATGATGAAGTACTTTGAACTTCTCCATGCTGGCTGGATCAATTTGGTCTGCCCGCTTGATTCTTTCGTTGGTAAAAGCAATCCAGAAAATGGAACCTACATGTGGCATGCTGAAGGCATAGCCCTTACCTTTGCAGTAGCCCAAAATACCTTCAACAAAAGCGGCAGTCTTTTGCGCTAAGTCCTGATAAAAGCCAGGCTGAACTAATTGCTGTAAAGCGGCGTAGCCAGCAGCCATGGCTACGGGATTCGCAGAGAGCGTACCCGCCTGATAGACTGGTCCATCCGGGGCAATATGTCCCATGATTTTACTGCTAGCAGCATAGGCGCCTACCGGCATCCCACCACCAATAATTTTACCATAGGTTAGAATATCTGGCTGGATATCGTAATGCCCAGCGGCACCTTCGAAACCTACTCGGAAGCCCGAAATCACCTCGTCAAAGATCAGCAGAATATCATGCGCTTTTGTCTTTTCTCGCAGGAGCTGTAAGAATGATCTATCCTGAAGAAGCAAGCCGTTGTTAGCCGGAATGGGTTCGATAATGATACAAGCAATTTCACTAGCATGCTTGGCCAACAGCTCATCCAATAGGTCTGGGCGATCCAGGGGTAGTACCAAGGTTTCTTGTGCAAATTCCGGGGGAATTCCTGCCGAAGTGCTTACGCCGAAGGTAACTAGTCCTGAGCCCGCCTTCACCATCAAAGAATCCACGTGCCCGTGATAGCACCCTTCGAATTTCACCACCTTACTCCGCCCTGTCACACCTCGCGCCAGGCGAATGGCTGACATGACTGCCTCCGTCCCCGAGCTAACAAAGCGTATTTTATCGATAAAACTATTGTGATCGAGAATTAACTTTCCCAACTCATTCCCCAATTTGGTCGGCGTGCCAAAGGAGGTTCCCTTAGCTACCGTAGCCATCACCTTCTCTCGGATTGCTGCGTTATTATGTCCAAGAATCAAGGGCCCCCAAGAACAGCAAAAGTCTATATACGTATTGCCATCTTCATCTGTAATACGGCAGCCCTCTCCGGATTCTATGAACAAGGGAGGCCCTGAAACAGACTTAAAGGCGCGTACCGGGGAGTTAACGCCCCCAGGAAAGTAATGCTTCGCTTCTTCGAAAAGCGCAGCGGATTTTTGTCGGTTGATTGTATTGGTTAATTCCATGTTGACATTCTTAATTTCCGAGGAGCAAAGGTAGGCAATTGTCTTTTGAGATTCGTCAGCGGCACGTCAGAGTTCTGCCTCTGCAAAAGCTATCCATCCCCTCTACATCCCCTCAACTTTAAACTTTCAACATTCAAACTAGAACACTATTAATTTTCACATTATCCATTAATAATTCCCTATTCAATCTCCCACCTCCCCAAAATGCTCTTCACTAATCACCTCCTTATTATCATTGATGTATTGCAACAAGGCCATGCCGGCTGGAGACAATTGCTTGCCGCTACTGTAGGCCAACCTCCACTGGCTGCGGATGGGGAGCCCCTGCATCGGGATGATCTTTATATGCTGCAGCATAATCTCCGTCCGAACTCCAATGATCGGCATGATAGATAGGCCTAGTCCAGCCCGGACGCCCTGCTTGACGGCCTCATTGGATACCAATTGCATCGAACGTTTTACTTGGATATGATTTTGGTTCAAAAAATGCTTCATGGCTGCCCTCGTCGCTGAGCCATCTTCTCGGAAGATAAGGGCGTAATTGCCCAACTGTTTAGCCGTCATGCGCTTAGGAAGTCCTGGATAACTTGCAGAAGCTACCAAGTGCAATTCGTTGTTGATGAGTGGTACGTGTTCCAAAACTAGATTGTCCGGTAGAACTGAGATCATGGCAAAGTCGATGGAGTTCTCCTGCAAATTTTCTACTACTCTAGTTTTATTGGTCACATCAATTGAGATATTCACCCCGGGATATTTGCGCATGAATCCAGTGAGAAAATAGGGAATCACATACTTACCCGTTGAGGCCGAGGCAATCTTAATGGTCCCTGTCAGAATGCCCTTGTATTGGTCTGCGGCCGAGTCGATCCGGTCTGCTTTTTCCAAAATATCCAATGCCAATTCCTGAATCTGTTTCCCAAAATCAGTGATGTACAATTGCCTGCCAATTACCTCCGTTAATGGAATTTCGAACCCATCCTGTAATTTCTTGAGCTGTATAGAGATGGCTGGCTGAGTTAAAAACAGTGCTTCTGAAGCTTTTGTAACACTCTGAAGTTCACACACTTTTGTGAAGATCCGCAATTGATGTAAGGTGTAACTCATAAATTTTTATTTATACATAGTATAATAAAGATAAAACATGATTAATGAAAATTAATCACACCTTTGCAGGGCAATTCAGAAAAAATAAAAATCAAAAACTCAAGAGATGAAACTCGAACTATCAAAATGCGTCGTATGCAATGAAACGGGTCAACGCACCCAAGATTACTCCACTCAGGAATTGAATGGCATTATGCTTTCTCTACTAAAAGAAAACGGGATAGACGAAAGCCAAGTTAGTGTTTCTGATACGGGTGATATGATGCTAAACGGTGTCCCTAGTTTGAAGCTTCACAGCATGATGCTAAAGGCAGAAGAATTGGGACTACAAATGAAGTACACGCAAAAAATGCAGATTGAAATCTATTAGTAGACTTTATTTTGAAGTGGTTTTATGGCATGGAAAAGATGGTTTTTGTGCTTGACCAAGGCAGGCCCAGAGTCTGTCCAGCGGCTATTTGAGCAGTGACCAACAAGCGGAAGGTATTCGGCCCTTCACCACGGATATATTTAAAGGCTTTTTGGCCGTCTTTCTATTGGATATGGGAATTCGAGCAGGTCGCCAATTAGGCGGAATGAAAGGCAATGGACTCTTTCTTTTCTCCTTTGCCTGTGCGCTCCTCTTTGTCAATGGCTTGCTAGCCATGACGCTAGCTTCCTTGCTGACGCAATCGACGGGCAATCCGTTGCTCTTCGCCATCTTGGGCGCCGGTGCCTCCTACATCGCTGTCCCCGCCGCCTTCAAAACTGCTGTTCCTGCGGCCAACCCCGGCTTGTATTTGCCGATGGCCCTGGGGATCACCTTCCCGATCAATATTATCATCGGGATACCCTTTTACTATTACATCATTAGTCTGTGGTTTTAGAAAGAACCGATATCACATTACCGAAAAATAAAACACTATATGATTAATCTACTGGCATTCGTCAATAGCGGGCTACAAAAGGCTAGCGGGTTAGAGCCCTTACTTATACAAAAGCTAGTCATTTCCTTAGTGATTATCGGTATGTTGCTATTCATCACGCGAGGTGCCCCGGTAGACCGTCAGAAAATTGTGAAATGATCAAGTTTTAAGTTTACTGACCCACAAGCGGGACCTTGGGAACAATAATGTCGGGCATGACTACAGGCTCGGCAGGATTTCCAAACCCCATTGGCGTCAGTATAATTGGCAGCGCGAAGCTTTCTGTCCAGTATGGTGCCCGTCGCACAAGGCAGTAGGGAGGAAGGGATTCCTCTTTAGATGGGCGGGGCAGGGGGCTTCCGCTGATTTTCCTTGGTTAAGCCCTCGGCATCCAAAGTTTTTCCTCTCTTTGACTTCTCCGGCTACAATCTTATTTGCTAGTTTTCTTGTCCCTTAGCTGTCGGTTTTCATTTCGGTGATGAAAAGGCCTGATTATCCCATCCCTTTCTTATTGAAACTTTAGTCGGTAAAAGTATTTGCTTGGGCATAGATTCCTCTATTTCTTGATGAAGGGCTCCAGATGTACCGAGCAATCTTCTTCACATCTCAAATAAGAAGCTTTATTTTTTCCTTAAATATGTTCGTGCTAGGCGGTGCTATCTCTATCTGGCGCTAGAGACAGATACCAACCCAATTATAGTTCGCCAAAAACATTTTTAATATCATAAATAGGTTCAGGCAACAATATCTAAGCTAGGATGTAGTCACAAAAAAAGTAGGTGCACTCCCGGCAATTTTACCTGTTAGTCAAGGAAATCAATTTGTGATAAAAGATAATCACGCTTCGAAGCAAGTAGGCGTAAATCAGGCGTTTACCTTGGTTAAAAACAATAGTGAAAGTTTAGAAAACAATAGTACTAGTCGTGTCGAAAAAGTTATTGTAATTGATCGATTTGTCCAAACATCTCCCACCACTGTCTCTCATCTTTGTATGGCAAACAATTCAAAAAAGAGATGATAAAGACAATCCTACAAACAGTACTTGTTCTTGGTTTATTTACTTCAAACCTCTCCGCAGAAGAGAAATTGATTCCAGGTGGGGATTCAGCTAGGGAGAGCACTTGCTCCAGCACTGAATACTTCGATGGAAACGGAAGTTATTTTGATGATACCAATATCCATATGGCCTCCGGCTTAGCAGCCACTACAGTGGTAAACGTAGATACTCCGACTCTAATGATTACCGGCCTCTTTTCCCACAATAGGAATAGTGAAAGAGGAATAGAACTCTATGTACTCGAAGACATTCCGGATTTAAGTATTTATGCAATAGGAGTGGTAAACACTGCAGCAGGTTCCGAAGGACCAGAATTTTACTTATCTGGTGCTGCCACAGCTGGTCAATTTTTGTACCTGGCACTTTATCCGGAGACCTTTCAGGATTTTTTGGGTTTTGCTCCAGACTTTGATTTGGGCGGTTCCTCCAATCTGGGTGCTTTTGGTACTCAAGCAGTAGAGCTTTTTGTGGATGACTCGGGTATACCCACACTCATTGATGTGTATGGAATTGCAACGGAAAGTGGGAGTGCGCAGTCTTGGGATTACAGAAGTGCTTGGGCCTATCGTAAAAATAATACGGGCCCGGATACAACTGTCAATTTGAATAATTGGCGGATTCCAGGTCCCTTTATTTGTGAAGGCTACTCCAATCCGTTGGACGCGCCCATACCCTTCCCACATGGCACTGATGGCCCAGCTTACGATGAATCT
>JAHQWA010000239.1 GCA_019634045.1 Saprospiraceae bacterium | reverse complement strand
TACAATACAGGCTATACGGCCTATTTTATGAATAGATTAGGTGCTTATCGAGTAGACCGCCGGAAAAAGAACCCCGTCTACCTGGAGACCTTAAAGGCCATGTCCAATCTATCCATCCAACGCGGCGTTAACAGCCTCTTTTTTCCCGGAGGAACCCGTTCTCGATCTGGAGAGCTAGAAAATCGAGTGAAGCTGGGTCTATTGGGTACAGTGGTGGAGGCACAACGGGCGGTTTTGCAAAAAGGGGAGGAGCAAAAGGTTTTTGTAGTGCCTTTAGTACTGGGCTATCATTTTGTCTTAGAAGCTCAGTTCCTTATCGAGCAGCACTTACGGAAGATAGGCAAAGAGCAGTATATTCGAGCCAAAGACAAGTTCAATAGTATCCGTAGTATTTTTAAATTCGTGTGGCAATTATTTTCTACCGGGAATAGCATCACGATTTCTATTGGAAAGCCGATGGATGTGATGGGGAACTTAGTCGATGAGGAGGGAAATAGCTACGATCAATATGGTAACCCAATTGAACTCAAGGATTATTTTACCTCAAATGGTCAATTGCGTGCGGATGAGCAGCGGGAAGCAGAGTATACCAAGCTCCTGGGAGAGAAAATTGTAGAGCGTTTTCACAAGGATAATATTGTACTGAGTAGTCACTTGGTTGCCTATGCCGCCTTTCAGTGGCTGCGCCAAGAAAATACACATCTTGATCTGTACGGGATTCTACGTTTACCACCAGATGAATATGTGTTTGAGCCCGAGATATTGAAGTATGCCCTTCAGCAACTGATTGTGCAGTTAAAGGAAATGGAAGGGAAGGAAGAAATCAAATTATCCGACATCATCAAGGGAGACTTAGACGCTCTTCTCCAAGATGGGGTAAAGCGCTTGGGTAGTTTCCACGTGCAAAAGCCTTTGCGGCGGAATAAGCGAGGAGAAATTGTTAGCGACAGCTTTAAAATATTGTATTTCTACCATAATAGGATGTCCACTTACAATTTAGCCAAATCCATTGTTTGGAAAAAAGTGGAAGAGCCTTCCGTCGTCGAAGTTTAAAGCCTTTCGTCGGAATATCTGGAAGGATTACAATAAGTATTAATATATTACGGGCGTCATCTAAGATGACTTTTTTTACCCATACTGCCGTTGGAATTATCAGCGGTGGTTGCACCTCGATTTTGTATGCTTAAGCGCTTTTTTCTTTCGGAGCGGAATATCATGATTGCGATTTTAATTAATGCAGTCATCATATTTATCATGTACTTTCCTGCTTGGATGCACCATCCTTGGTTGGAATCAGCCGACCATCTTTTGGTCGTTTTCTTTCTGATTGAAGCTATTGTGAAAATGCGAGTTTTGGGCACTAAGGCCTATTTTGCCAGTGCTTGGAACCGTTTTGATTTCATAATAGTGATGGGGAGTTTACCCACTTTATTTGTCTTTTTCTTTCCGATCTTGCCAGATACATCACTCTTGATCGTCTTGAGGCTATTCCGACTGATTCGGCTAATAAGGTTTATCCAATTTGTGCCTCATCTAAATCAGGTCATGACGGGCTTGACCAGAGCCTTACAAGCCTCCGTTTTCGTGGTCTTGGCACTGGTCTTTCTCAATTTCTTATTAGCCATCTTTACCTGCCACTTTTATGGAGAACTTGCTCCCGAATTTTTTGGGAACCCATTGGTCTCAGCCTATTCCATCTTTCAGTTGTTTACTTTGGAAGGCTGGAATGAAATCGTGGCGATTATAACTGCGCGAACGGAGAATCATTTTATTATAGGTATAACCCGATTCTACTTTGTTGTTGTTATATTGTTGGGAGGTATTTTTGGCCTCTCTTTAGCTAATGCCGTTTTTGTTGATGAAATGACCATGGACAACAACCAGGACTTAGAACGCAAAATAGACGGATTACAAGAAGAGATAAGCGAACTACGACGTCTTATTGAAAGATCAGTATCATCAGATAAGTAGCGATGAACTTTATAGTTTACGATTTGGAAGCGACCTGCTGGGACGGGAATCCTCGTACGCAGGTCCAGGAGATTATAGAAATTGGCGCCTACAAATTAGATCCCTATGGCGACGTTATGGATACCTTCAGTCGACTGGTTCGCCCAGTCATACATCCGTACTTATCTCATTATTGCAGGAAGTTAACGGGTATAGAACAGGATGAAATCAATCGAGCTTCTCGTTTTGATAAGGTAGCGGAGGATTTCAAAGACTGGATTGATATCTATGATGAAGACTATCTACTCTGTGCTTGGGGGAGCTTTGATCAAGAGTTGCTAATCCAGGATTGTAAGCTTCACAAGATGGAATTTGATTGGACGGAGCCGCATATCAACGTTAAGCAGCAATATCACGAACTGAAGCGATTGCATCGACGAAGAGGCCTAAGGCGCGCCGTCGAAGCCGAAGGTTTTGAATTCTCCGGCGAGCAACACCGCGCCTTAGATGATGCAGAAAACTTGGTTAAGGTATTTAATGAATACCGAGATGAGTGGCGCTTTTAGACATTAAAGCGAAAGTGCATCACATCCCCATCTTTTACCACATATTCTTTCCCTTCAACTCCTAATTTCCCGGCATCTTTCACCGCACTTTCGGATCCAAGTTCGACATAAGTGTCATATTGGATAACTTCTGCGCGAATAAATCCTTTTTCAAAGTCGGTATGGATCACACCAGCGGCTTGAGGGGCCTTAGTCCCTTCTTTGATGGTCCAGGCTCTTACCTCTTTTTCTCCCGCAGTGAAATAAGTGATCAGATTCAAGAGTTTGTAGCTGGATCGAATTAAGCGATTCACTCCTGGTTCATTCAAACCCATATCCTGTAAGAATTCCATCCTTTCTTCAATGTCATCCAGCTCAATGATATCGGCTTCAATACCCGCACTAATCAGAATCACTTCTGCATTTTCGTCAGCTACCGCGCCATTGAAAGCTTTTGTATAAGCATTTCCTTCGTGTACAGACTCCTCATCGACATTGCACACATACAGAATAGGCTTGTCGGTAAGAAGCATCATATCAGCGATCATAGCGGCTTCATCATCTCCACGCTCAAAACTTCGGACGTTCTTGCCGCTTTCCATATGATCCTTCAATCGTTCGGCAGTTGCCACAGCCTTCATCGCCTCTTTCTCGCCGGTCTTGGCGGCTTTCTTTAGCTTTTCCAGCCTTTTTTCAAGGGTTTCTAAATCCTTTAGCAAGAGCTCAGTATCAATGATCTCTTTATCTCTGACTGGATCAACACTGCCGTCTACATGGACTACATTGTCATCGTCGAAGCAGCGAACCACGTGCACGATGGCATCCACTTCTCGTATATTGGCCAGGAACTGATTTCCCAAACCCTCTCCTTGGCTAGCCCCTTTAATCAAGCCGGCAATATCCACGATCTCGATCATGGTTGGCAAGATCTTTTGTGGATTGACTAATTCTGCCAATTTGTCGAGGCGAGGATCAGGTACGGTGATCATGCCTACGTTAGGATCTTTGGTTGCAAAAGGATAGTTTGCAGCCAAGGCCTTTGCCGAAGTCAGCGCATTAAAAAGGGTTGATTTTCCCACGTTGGGCAGTCCAACGATTCCACACTTGAGTCCCATATCAGTAATATAATTGGACCTGTCTTAGACAGGCGCGGTGAATACGATTTTTCAGAAACGCCGCAAAGATAGAATTTTTTCAGATTGGAAGAACAGTTCCGAAGACAGTTATCGAAAAGTGTTTGAGCATTATCCAAGGCGGGCATTTAGCGTCGTAAATTGGGGAGCATTCATTACCTTTAGCGCATGAATTTTTTGGCACACCTATTTTTATCCTGTGAGCAGGAGGAGTTACTGATAGGGAACTTCCTGGCTGATCTGATTAAGAATAGAAATTTAGAGTCCTACTCCGAAGGAATACAGGAAGGGGTGCAATTACATCGTAAGATTGATCAGTTTACAGATCAACATCCCTTAGTGATCGAAGGTGTTCACCGGTTACATCCTTACCATCATAAATATGCCTCGGTAATTGTGGATGTTTTCTATGATTACTTATTGGTGAAAAACTGGGAACGATTCACAACAGAAGACTTTATTGCCTTTACCAAGCGAGTCTATGCTATCTTGGAAGCGTACAAGTCCGTCATGCCACCAAAAATTCAAATACGGTTGTCTAATATGCTAGATGGCGATTGGCTCATCGGTTATGGTAAATATGAAGGCCTTGCTTTTACTTTTGATCGCATGCAATACCGACTCAGTAAACCGGAGTACTTAAAAGGAGTCATTGAAAATTTGCAGCAATTTGAAGCTGAATTTGATGAAGAATTTAGAACTTTCTTCCCTGAAGTCATAGCCTTCGTTAATGATCAATGTGGTTGTACTATCAAGACCACCTAAAAGATAAACCCCTTTTTATGCGTCTGCTTTACATTGTATCGTTGATCAGCCTTTTTCCTACTCTTTCTGTGGGACAGGTTGATACTTCAAAATTATACGAATTACCAACGGTGACGCTCCGCGTACCTCGATTAAGTGGAGACCTTTTGGGACAACCTATGGCCATTACGAGTATAGAACGTTCGGCCATTTTTGCTGCACAGCAACAACTTTCCATCAATGAATACCTAAATGAGGTTCCGGGCTTATTTGCCTTGAATCCGGGCAACTTTGCGCAGGATCTACGAATTTCGATTCGAGGTTTTGGTGCTAGGGCGGCATTTGGAATCCGGGGCGTGAAGATTTTCGTAGATGGTGTTCCAGAAACCACGCCTGATGGCCAGGGACAGACGGATAATTTGGATCTTGGCATAGTGGATCGAATCGAGATTTTACGGGGACCAAGTTCTGGTTTGTTCGGAAATGCTTCTGGTGGTGTTTTGAGTATTGCCACGGAGGATAAGGTCACTGCTCCGTTCTTTGAGGCGGGTGCAACCTTTGGAGACTTTAAGATGCAACAATACCAAGTGAAGGCTGGATTTAAATCAGGTCGAACACATTACATCATACATGGAACTGATACGGAAACGGATGGATACCGTCAAAATAGCGGCATGAAATCCACTACGGTCAATGCCCAAGCCCTGCATGAGTTTGCTAAAAACTCAACCTTTAAGGTGTTGGTCAATTATACAGATAGCCCCCAGGCAGATGATCCTGGTGGTATCAATGAGGATGCGGTATTGGCTGATCGCCGGCAAGCCAGGGATCGGAATGTTAGTTTTCAGGCTGGGGAAGCGATTGATCAATTCAAAATAGCGGCTATCCTGAAACACAAGAAGATCAATACCAATATCTTTTACAGTAATCGTAATTTTTATGGTCTGCTTCCATTTGAGAACGGCGGCATCATCGACCTAAAGCGAGATTATTGGGGGCATTCTCTTCAGTACAATTTAGCAAATTTTGATCCCGCAAAAAAAGACGAATTTGGTCATAAGCTACAAGTTGGCTACAGCTTTGCCCAGCAAGCAGACCAACGAGAACGATTTTTGAATCTGATGGGAACCCAAGGAGCTACCACTTTCGATCAGCTAGAAACTTTCAGCAATCTCGGTTTATATCTCTTGGAAGAGCTACAGTTAACCAACGGCTGGAGTGCGATGGCGAGCCTGCGATATGATTGGAATAAACTGGAAGCAGCGGATGCTTTTATAAGCAATGGGGATGATTCGGGAGAGATAAGTCTTTCTACTTTCAATCCCAGTTTAGGGATAAACTACCTGATTAGTCCGGGAACTCATTTCTATACCCAGTTCTCCACAAGCTTTGAAACGCCTACGCTTAATGAATTGTCGAACAATCCCGCTGGTCAAGGCGGTTTCAACGATGAGCTTTCAGCACAGAAGGCCCGTAATTTAGAGATAGGTCTGAAAGGCGTTTTGGATGGCAAACTGCAATACGACCTGGCTTACTTTTTTATTCGAACTCAAGATGAAATCGTTTCTTTTGAGCTGGAGGATTTCCCCGGACGAGACTTTTTTCGCAATGCAGGGGAGACGATTCGAAATGGCTTAGAATCTCAGATTAAATATGCCTTTGCGAAGAACTGGCGCTTTAATTTGGCTTATACTTATTCGGACTTCTACTATGATTCCTATATCAGTGGGGGGGACGATTTAAGTGGAACGCAATTGCCGGGTATTCCGAAGCACTTTGGTTCAGCATCCCTGCGCTACATAAATCCAGCCGGGTTCTTTGCTAGACTCCAGACTCGTATGGTTGGCGTCACCTACGTCGCCGATGGAAATAGCCTTGATCGAGAGCCTCAGTACACGGTCTTAAATCTCAACCTGGGTTATAAGGTTAAATTCGGAGATTGGAGCATAGTACCCTTTTTCGGTATCAACAACCTAACCGACGAAGCCTATAGTGACAATCTTCGCATCAATGCCTTTGGGCGTCGCTTCTATGAGCCTGCTCCAGGCCGTAATGTGTACGGAGGTATTCGGGTAAGACGCGTATTTCCTTAGCTACGCACCTTATCCCTCGAAGTGGAAGGATATCGTAAAAGTTCTTGAGAACACCTTTTCCAGGATCGTTGATTCCTCGAGGTTGGGATTAAACAAAAGCGTATTGCCAATACCTTGGGAAACCTTGAATTCCGGAGAAAAGATAAAGTAGGGAAAGAAGAATTGAATGCCCGCTCCGTACTCAATCGAGAAATCGTGCGGAGATATTTTTACCAGTGTTTCTGCCTGCCTCGCTCGGGAGTCACTAGCCACATCGAAGGCATATTTCACGCCTGCTATCAAAAACAAGCGCTTATCCTTATAGGGAACTGATTTATATCGGAAATGGAATGGGAGTTCTACGAAAACAGACTCTACGCTTCTTTGACTATTTGGCCTCAGAGAGCTGGTATTTGTATATTCTAAGTTACGGGTAGCAAATGATAAAGTAGGTAAAAACCTGAAGTCGAAGAAGTTCCCAATTTTGAGGTTGGTTACAATGCCCAGGTTAAAACCAGGTCCACTTAACGATTGTACTGCACTGATACTATCACTGAAGATAAATTCTTTAGAACGAAAAGGTTGGAAAGTTGCTCTATTCAGCGCTAAGGTGATACCGAAGTAATAAGGTTTCTGTTGGAAGTCGAAGAAGTTATAGTTGTCTCCACTGTAAAATTGTGCTTCAGCTTTAGGAGCGAAGGCCAAACTGAGAAATAGTACCAGAATTACTTTTGTCCCGAATAAATAGAACAGATTCCTAACGTTAACGGTATGCATTGATTCGATTTGTATCCTGTTTTGGATAATATGTTCACAAAATCATTTCCATCGGGGAAAGCCTGCACGGATTCGTAGAGATAGCTATATGCCCGAGGATCTTTAGAGGTTAAACGTCCGATTGCCGGCAAAATGTATTTGAAATATAAATTAAACATTTGCTTGATCGGAAAAATTGTAGGTTTTGAAAATTCCAAGACTACTAATTTCCCATCATCCTTCAATACGCGACGCATCTCTGAAAGTCCCTTTTCAAGATTTTCAAAGTTTCGCACGCCGAAGGCCACCGTAATGGCGTCGAAAGTGTTATCTGCAAAAGGTAGGTTTTCTGAATCTCCTTCTTGGAGTTCTATGACTGTGTCCAAGCCGCGCTTCTTGATCTTTTTCTTCCCGATTTCTAGCATCTCTCGAGAAATATCGATGCCGATAATTTTGTCCGGCGAAAGCTGCTTACTGGTTTCCAGTGCAACATCGGCTGTACCTGTTGCTACGTCTAAAATGAGTTTTGGTTGCTCATCTTTGAGTTGATTTATGGCTTTTCTTCTCCAAATGGTGTCAATCCCCAGCGACAAGAGTCGATTTAAGAAGTCATAATACGGAGCAATCTTATTGAACATCTTGGAAACTTGTCCCTTCTTATCTTCCCGCTCACTATAAGGCTTCACAACTTTACCCATTCCAAAAAATTTTTGCAAATATAGACAGGCTCACGAACAACTCTAGAATTCCTGCCTTTAAATTGTCAGATAAAAATTTGCAAAGCATAGGGCTTTGCTTTTACTTTACCCAAAACACGAAAATGTCAGCAAGGTTTAGAATTTTTGCAGTTGCGGTAGGGGTATTATTCCTGGTGAATCTGCTCTTTTGGAACGGCGTGGCAAGCCTTTGGAGTGGGGGAGAGGCGGCACTTTGGTGGAATAGTCACTTAGATACCAAGGGCGCAGGGGTGCCTGGCTGGTGGCTCACGAACTTAAGTTTGAATCCAGCTGATCTAGCAGAGGCTAGATGGATATCGGGAGGACTCTTACTCATCGGATTAATCTTTTTTAATTGGATAGGGCAAAAGATCTTTAAGCAGCAGCGTGTAATTCTCAGCCTCTTGGTGATGGCATCTTCTCTGATGCTTCCAAATTTCGGTAAACTAGCCAGTGCAGATATATATCTTTTTCTTGCTCATTTTGGGGCCTACTTGAGTGTAGTCTTGTATATGAAACAACCGATTAGATCATGGCAGGCGCTCGCTTATATTTTTCTTTTTTTGGGCTTGATTATCCACCCTGTTTCCACGCTATTGTTTTGGTCAGCCTTAGCGGCATGGCTATGGTGGCGCCACCCAAACGGGAAGAACCTGTCACAACTTTACTTATGGATCGTTGCGCCAGCAGTCAGCATAGTACTAATCCTCCTCGGGCAATTCCATTGGCAGCCTATAGGTTTTAGTTTTTCGGTCAATCAATTTCCTATCGGCAAATTTCTCTTGTACAGTGTCATCGGCATGGCCCCTTTCACGGGCTACTTGTTTGGAGGATTGAGAGACAATGTGATGATGGTTCGGAAGGGCGAAGAACAAGCAGTGATTTATACAGGAGGTTTAATTGCTGGTCTCCTCGCCTTTTCGTTGAGTTGGCAGGCTTTCCTCGCTTTGTTGGTAGCCAAACAAATGGAGGTATATTTCAAGGATAATTATCCCTTTCGAGATTGGGTCAAAACGGGGGCCATCTTACATTTGGTACTACTATTTGCCTTTGCCTTCGCATTGCTTTACAATGGCTTTATCTACTTTGAAGGTGATGGATATCGAGCAGGAATGGCTGTTGCGGGATCCTACTGGGCCTTGAGTTTTGTAGCTGTTATCGGCTTGTATGGTGTCCGCAGACCCCTAGCCTTAGGAGCTAGTTTGTTGAGTGGCCTAGTAGGAATGACATTCTTTTGGCTGCAATTGTATCCCTTAATGGAAGAACAGCGGAGCCTTGTCCGGCAAGTGCCCCTTGAAGTCCAAAAGCTGAAGCCTGAGGCGACGGCTTTCGTGTTTTTACCAAGAAAAAAGCGGGTATTCCCTAATACTGCGGTATACGCCCATGAAATATTTCCTACCGTATCTATAGAAAAAGATGAATCTTCTTTCAATGCTGCCCTTGTAAAACCTGAAGCAGTAGGTGTTACGACAGAATGGACCTTGCCTTATATACCTGAAGGGAAGACAATAGACACCTTAAACACGCTAAGGTGGAGTGACCTAATGACGCCAAGTGCTTGGCTGTTGATTACGGATGATCCTACGGAGGAGGAGTGAATTAGGCTCCCTGGTAAATGATGTATAGCAGTACGATTAGGACCACCGTTGAGACTGCCACCACCGTAAAGAATTTCTTAGTTTCTTTTCGTTCTTTGGCCTCCTGCCGCAATTTCTTCTTTGATCGTTTAGCCATAGGAAAGTAAGATTTAAGTAGGAAAATGCAAATTTATAGGAAGCAAAATAAGAAAAAGCCGAATAAAAAAAGAAGGTCAGCGATCAAAAATGCGTCTCATACCATTCAATTATTCTTTCGTCGGTCATGATGTCTCTGGGCTTGATCGGCTGCTTTAAGACAATGCCTTCCAAAGTTCGGCATCTACTGAGCGCTACGTAGGTTTGTCCGAATTCAAAAGCTCCGCGTCCCATGTCGATGATTACCTTGTCAAAGGTCTTTCCTTGGGACTTATGCACCGTGATCGCCCAGGCTAGTTTTAAGGGAATCTGCTTGAAGGTTCCAATCACCTCAGTTTCAATCTTGTTTGGGTCATTGGGGTGGAGCTTATACTTTTGAATTTCCCAATCCATGGCTTCTACTTCTACCTCCCGTTTTTGGCCGAACTCCTCGACGAGTATGGTCACCTTGTCATTTTCAAGTTTGACTACTTTCCCAATGGTACCATTTACAAATTTCTTTTGAGGGTCATTTTTGAGAAACATAACCTGAGCATGCAGCTTCAATTGCAGACCTGCCTCGGTGGGAAAGAGATTGGTTGGGAAGGCGCCAGTGATAGCGGCCTGGTAGAGGTAGGCAGGGTAAGGAATCTTATCGATTTCCTTTCGATTGATGCTGTTTACTTTGGCATTACGAGCAGAAAGGGTGATGTAGAAATCTTCTGCTTCAAAGGCGGGAAGGTGTCTTTGATTAAGATCTTCTAGATCATCGTAATCCATTTGATTGAGCCTTATGCTATCTAACAAACGCAAAAAATATCGATTCTCCTGCCGGTATACTTTCCGCAGTTCGATTTTGTCCAAGGTGAAGTCTTCTTCGAATACCTTGGCCGAGAAGAAATAGGGACTTTCGTAATAATGCTCAAACAATTGCTTTTCAGCCTCAGAGGATACGATAGGAGGCAACTGGAATAGGTCCCCAAAAAAAACCACTTGGACGCCGCCGAAAGGATACGGGTTCTCTCGATTGACGCGCAGGAAGTAGTCTATATTGTCCAGTAAGTCAGCCCTCACCATAGAGATCTCATCAATGATCAGTACCTCCATCTTCTTGTACAGGCGACGATCACGCCTTTTCTTGATTTCACTCCGATCCAATGGCTTCGGAGG
This sequence comes from Saprospiraceae bacterium, assembly GCA_019634045.1. Lineage (GTDB taxonomy): Bacteria > Bacteroidota > Bacteroidia > Chitinophagales > Saprospiraceae > DT-111. The sequence goes on along the minus strand of JAHQWA010000239.1, from coordinate 31,628 downwards.
GAAGCCGAAAAAAGAATGAATGGTTTGCCCTTTGACATTTAGGGCTGCAATGCCCGTAGGAGCAAGAACTACCGTCTTTTTGTGCGTGGTATTTCTAAAAAGTTGGAGTAGGGTAGATTTACCAGTCCCTGCTCGACCGGTTACAAATAAATTGCTTTTGTCTTTTTCCAGGTTATCAAGAACATACTTGAAATCATCACTGAGCTCTAATACTTTTTTGTCAATACTCACTGGTGCTGTGCCTAAACGGATTTTATCAAAAAGATGTAAACAGGAAAGTGGTCACTGTATCCACCAAGATAGGTATTTCCACCAAATGTACGGAAGGGATAACCTTTAAAGTTGCCCGTCTTTTGATATAAGTATTTGGGCGAGAAGATCTGTGCTTTGTAGTATTGGTAACCAGCGTTATCGTTGTTAAGCAGACCTTCTGAAATTATGATCTGATCAAAGAGATTCCAAGCGTCACGATAGGCCAAAGTTCCAATTCCTTTACGAAAGTAGGCATGCATGGGATTGAAGAAGCCTGGCCCTTTGAGTGCTTTGGTCTTGTACTTGGCATTCAACACTTTCTTGACGCTGGGGCTACTGGGGTCATCGTTCAGGTCGCCCATGATCACGATTTTGGCTTTTGGGTCATCCTGCAATAAGGAATCACAGATTAACTTGACTTCCATCGCTGCGGCATTCCGATAGGCTTGACTTGCTGCCGCGCCACCACTTCGAGATGGCCAATGGTTGACAAAGACGTGAATCAGGTCTTTGTCAAATTTGCCAGATACATACAAAACATCACGGGTATACTTTCGATCGCCATTCCCTTCAAAAATTTCTACGGGAAGGGCCGCGGCCTTTTCTACCTTAAAATACTTGGGCTGATATAAGAGGGCTACATCAATGCCCCTACGATCGGGAGAATCAAAATGGACAATCTGGTAATTGCGCTTCTTGATAGCAGGCTGGATAACGAAGTCTTCTAAGACCTTGCGATTTTCCACCTCAGCTACCCCAAGTAAGCTCATGCCGTCAGGAGTCACATCGGTGCCCATCTCAGAAACTACCTTTGCCAAATTATCTAACTTGGTTTGGTAGAGGTCCTTTGTCCAGTTTCGGCTCCCATTAGGGGTGTATTCTTCATCGCGAATAGCTGGGTCATCCTCAATGTCGAACAGGTTTTCGAAATTGTAGAAGCCAACGGCGCCAACGCGATATTGTTTTTTGTTTTGAGCGGAAAGATGAACAGTACTAAGAAGTAAAAGCAGGCTAAAGATTGTTATTCTCATCGGTTTTATGGTTGTTCGTAATAAGTCTGACAAAAACGGCGCCAAAGTACCCAAAATCCAAGAAATTCTGGTGATTTATTGAGTATAGAAACAGAAAAGTAGCTAAATTTAGAAAGCTTGAAGATGAAATTTGTGTTAATTTTTTGAAGATTACCAACAGGCAATTGATCTGAAATGTTAACTTTGTGCCGCCCTGAAAAAAACACACCCTACGACTAAAGGTTAAAAGTAACCAAATGTAAAAATCAAAATGTATCCTTGATGCAGAGTCCTTTTCATTTTTCAGGTACGGTCTTAAAACGTGCCATTTCCTTAGGGCTATTCAGCCTATTTTTTCCTCTCCTTGTATTTTCACAGTTAGCTACAATTCGCGGGAAGTTAATCGACGAGCAGACCGACGAACCTATCGTGGGAGCAGAGGTCAAGTCATTGTCAAACAGTAGTTTTACTGACTTTGATGGCAATTTCGAACTACAAGTTTCAGCTGCGGTTGATCAAGTAGTGCTCACGATTGTAGGTGGGGGGTATCAAACGCTTGAAGTAGCCGTGTCGGTGGCCGGCCGGAGAAACGTCAGCATTGGTACCAAACGCTTGCTTGCGGAAGAAAATCTAAATGTGATTGCAGCGGAGGAACTCATTCCAACCGTGACACTGAGTACAGATGACCAAAACAGCGCTGGAGCTCAGAGTATTTCGGGAATCTTAACGGCCTCTCGAGACCGCTTCGTGAACACGATCGGGTTTGTCTTTGGGTCTTATCGCTTCAATTTTCGGGGGTACCGCTCCGAGCACACTAGTATGTTCCTCAATAATATCGAGGTCAACGATCCCGAAAGTGGCGGTGTGTTTTGGGGCAAATGGGGTGGTTTAAATGATGTTTTAAGAAACCGAAACACAGATGTCGGTTTGGGGTCCAATTCCTATAGTATTGGTAGAATCGGCGGGGCAACAGCCATCGACACAAGAGCTTCGACGCAGCGTAAGCAAACTCGAGTTTCTTATGCCATCTCCAATCGATCCTATGACCACAGAACCATGGCCACCCATAGCACAGGCATGTTGCCTTCTGGTTGGGCTTTGACCGTTTCAGCTTCCCAAAGATGGGCACAGGAGGGGTACCAGGCAGGTACCTTTTACGATGCCTATTCTTATTTCCTATCCGTAGATAAGAAATTAGGAGATAATCATCTACTGAATCTTACTGCTTTTGGTGCACCCAATAAGAGAGGACGTTCGGGGGCTGCCACTCAGGAGCTCTACGATCTTGCCGGAAGCAATTACTACAATTCGTATTGGGGATATCAGGAGGGAGAAAAGAGAAACTCCAGAGTGAGTGATACTCATCAACCTATGGCCATTTTGAGGCACGATTGGACAGTAGGGGATGCGACCACCATCACTACCTCCGTGGCTTACCAAGGTGGACGCTATGGTAGCTCCGCCATTGATTGGTATGATGCACCGGATCCACGCCCTGACTATTACCGCAAGTTGCCTAGTTTTATAGATAATGAACAGGCAGATGCGGTTGCGGATCTACTTCGTAATTCAGAGGATGCGCGCCAGATCGACTGGACAAGCATGTATAATGCCAACCGAAATAATTTCCAAACGATCACTGATGTTGATGGAATTGCGGGAAATAATGTAAGCGGAAATCGTTCCAACTATATATTGGAAGACCGTCGATACGATAGTGAAGTTATTAGTTTTAATAATCGATTCGAATCTTTTATCAATGATCGAATAGCTTTGAGCGGTGGGGTAGGCTACCAAGCTTATCTGGGAGATAACTTCAAGACGGTTCTTGACCTCTTGGGCGGTGATTATTACGTAGACATTGATAAGTTCGCAGAATTTGAACCGGGCGCAAGCAATGACTTTATTCAAAATGATCTCTCTCGCCCAAATCGTGTGGTCCGTGAAGGAGATGTTTTTGGCTATCATTATCAGATGAATATCCGCAAGGCTAATGCCTGGTTGCAAACCAATTTTAGCCTGGATCGCTTCGATTTTTTCCTGGCGGCTTCTTTGAATAATACAACCTTCTGGAGAGAAGGCCTGGTACAGAATGGAAAGTTCCCAGAGACCTCTATTGGCGAGTCTGAGCGTTTGAACTTCCTGGACTATCAATTTAAAGGGGGAGCTACTTATAAGATAGATGGAAGAAATTACCTAGTGTTTAATGGTAATTATCAGTTGCAAGCGCCTTATGCGCGCTACTCCTTTACTTCTCCACGTACGCGAAATCAGACGGTTCCTGGTTTGGAACAAGTGAAGATTCAAGGTATTGAGGGAGGTTATTTGCTAAAAGCACCCTATGCCAATGCCAGGGTCTTTGGGTATTACACGACCTTCAAAGATCAATTATTCAATAGAAGTTTCTACCTGGATAATGCCATCATTAATAATGATGGAAGTACTTCCGGCGGTTTTGTAAACTACATCATGACGGGCATGGATACGCGTCATATGGGCTTGGAACTAGCAGCTGAGGTGGAGGTGATGTCTAGACTACGCCTGAGCGCCGTGGCCGCAATTGGTGAATATCAATACACGAATCGCCCCACTGCGGTGGCTTACATCGATAATCGAGCGGAACCTATCCCTGCTAAGACCGTATTCATCAAGAACTTCAATATTAGTGGCACTCCACAAAAGGCATATACCTTTGGGGTGCATTACAATGGTAAAGACTTCTGGTTTGCTAATCTAAACTTCAACTACTTCGAAGATGTTTGGATTGATTTTTATCCAGAAAGAAGAACTTTAGCAGCCGTATCCAACGTGGCCAATCCTGAGTTTACGAATCAGGTGGTGGAACAAGGTTCCAGTCTTTGGAGAGAAATTATTGATCAAGAACGAGCCCCAGCGGCATTTACCGTGGACTTCTTTGGGGGTAAATCCTGGAAGATCAATGATCTATTCATTTATTTGAACCTAGGTGTCAGTAATATCCTGAATAAGCAGGATTTCATTACTGGTGGATATGAGCAGTTTCGTTTTGACTTTGAAGGTAAAGATGTCGGTCGTTTCCCAAATCGATACTTCTACAGTCGTGGCCGCACCTTCTTTCTCAGTCTGACTTTCCGAATCTAATTTGAACTTCAAAAACCATAATCGATAAACAGGATAACTATGTTCACTAACTATAAAAAAATCTCATTTTACGTTTTTCTCTCGCTCTTTATGACTACTTGGTGGGGTTGTGTAGACCAAGATTTTGATGAGCCACCATTAGACGGACTTACCACCTTGACGGCCAATGCGACGGTAGCGGAAGTTAAGACCCTGCATACGATTGGACAAACAGCCAAGCGAATTGACGATGATGTAATTGTGGAAGTTACGGTAGGTGCAGATGATCAGACAGGGAATCTCTTTCGTCAGATTGCCGTACAGGATGCTACGGGTGGGTTTTTGATTCGCCTGAATGCTACGGGACTATTTAATACCTATGCTGAAGGAACGGTTATTCTGCTCAAACTGCAAGGCTTATATATCGGTGATTACAATGGAACTTACCAGATCAATGGCTCAGCGGAGGACCCTGTCGAAGAACTATTGATCAAGAACCATCTTTTTGTTAAAGATAGAGATCAATTTGTTACACCAGAGGTGGTGACAATTGAGGACCTAAATGATGCAGCAAGATTGGATCAGCTCTTGAGTAAAGTAATTCAACTAGATGATGTGCAATTTGCCTCCGCCTCCGCGGGCGCACCCTATGCAGATGCCGTAAATCGTTTCTCTGTAAATAGAGATTTGGAAGATTGTAAGGGTAATAGCCTAGTAGTACGTACCAGTGGCTTCTCTGATTTTGCTGCTGAATTGACTCCGGAAGGCAAAGGATCATTTATCGGCGTTTTAAGTGTTTTTAGAGACACCCGCCAATTGTTGGTGAGACGTCCAAGCGATTTGCAAATGGCGTCCACGAGATGCGGTGCAGGAACGGGTGGAGAGTCTTTAGTAAGTATCGGAGAAATCAGAGCTGCCTATGATGGTGGGGCGTCAGGTGTTGGTGCGGATACGAAGGTTCGAGGCGTAGTGATTTCCGATAGGGCTAATGAGAACTGGGATGGTAGAAATATGGTGTTACAGGATGGAGACAAAGGTATCGTGATTCGCTTTAGTGACTTCCACGATTTTGACCTAGGAGAGGATGTAGAAGTGGTAGTTTCTGAAGTTGAATTTTCGGAATTCAATGGTTTGTTACAATTAGCGGGGGTGACCAATGCTGGAGCCACCTCTAATGGTGCTGGCACGGCGCCAACTCCACGATCAGCGACGATTAGTGAAATCCTAGCCAACGCAGAAGCCTGGGAGTCAACTTTGGTTGAAATTAAGGGCGCCACCATCACAGGTGGGAACACCTATAACGGCAATCTCACTATCACTGATGCTTCTGGTTCCATGAGTATGTTTACTCGTGGCGCGGCGAGTTTCTCAGGGGCAGCAGTGCCTGCTGGTACGACAGATATAGTAGCGGTGGTTTCTGAATTTAATGACCCGCAAGTGATTATCCGTAACTTGGACGATATCAGTGCAGATGGGGGAGGTAATGTCGGAGGCGACAATGAGCCGATTTCAGCAGGCGAACTTCGCGAAATATTTGAGGATGGAGGCACGGTTGCTCCTAACAATAAAGTGCTGTCAGGAATAGTGATTTCAGACCTTAGCAACGAAAATATTACGGGAAGAAACCTGGTATTGCAGGATGGAGATCGTGGAATTGTCCTTCGTTTTGATGCCGAGCATGCCTTTGCCTTAGGAGAGGAGTTGGAGGTTGTAGTCTCTGCCCAAGAGCTATCTGAGTACAATGGCTTACTTCAGGTAAATGATGTGCCCTTACAAAACGCTACGACCAAAGGAATGGGAACACTTCCAACGCCTAGGGAAGCTACTTTAAAGCAGGTGGCTGATAACCTAGAAGAATGGGAGTCCACCTTGGTCGTTATCAAGGATGTAAGTTTCCCCAGTGGAACCTACGCTGGTTCACAGACAATCACAGATCCAAGTGGATCCCTTACCCTATTTACGCGAAGCCAGGCATCCTTTTCTGGAAGCACACTTCCAAATGGAGAGGTTACGCTCACTGCTATTGTTTCTGAATTCAACGCAGCTCAGTTAAACATTAGAAACCTAACAGATATAGTGGAGCAGTAGAACTGCCCTTTACTAACTAGCTACTCAAAAGACTTGGGAACTGGAAATTCAGAATGCTGAATAAATCTCCGGTTCCCAAGTTTTGTACATACGGCAAGCTTACATAATAGCAATACACTAAACATGACTCCCTCTAAGGCCATCAAACCGTTTGTTTTTAAGCAGTTTACTGTGGAACAGGATCGTTGTACCATGCAAGTGGGTACGGACGGTGTCCTGTTGGGGGCCTGGGCTCCTATTGGAGCAGCTAAGACTGTTCTCGATATAGGAACAGGAACGGGATTGATTGCTATAATGCTAGCACAGCGATGTGAAGAAGGATTGATCCACGCCGTGGAAATCGAAGAAGAAGCTTTCCAACAAGCAAAGGAAAACATGGGACAGGCGCCCTGGGCAGATCGCTTGATGGCTCACCTAGGGGCCATTCAGGATTTTGAACTACCCAAAGGAATCGAGGAGGGCTTTGATCTAATTGTGAGCAATCCCCCTTTCTTTTCTGGAGGGACGTTCAGCTTTAACCAAGATAGGAATAGTGTCCGGCACACAGTGAAGCTACCACACAACGATTTGTTGCGCGCTGTTCGCCGCCTACTGAACAAAGGTGGCCGCTTTGCTACGATCTTACCGCTCCTAGAAGGTCTAAGATTCAAAGAGCTAGCAGAAAGCTATCATCTATATTGTACGCAGATGATCGAGGTCCAACCTAAGCCATCTCGCTCTGCGGAACGATTGCTGTTAGTTTTTGAAAAAGAAGCTAAAGCAATCCCTAGTCACACGAGTACCTTGGTACTTATGCAAGAAGATGACATACACAGAACAGAGGCCTACCGGTCCTTGACGGAGGCGTTCTATCTAAATCCGTAATATCTATAGTGTTGTAGTAAAGGAGTAGGGCATGAAAAAGGGGAAACAAAATTAATTTGTTTCCCCTTTTTCAACTAAGCCATTTGTGATTCTGTCAGAATCCGCTTGGCCGCGTCAAGGATGGCTGTATCTCTCAAGCTAACGATTCCGCCGTTAGGGCCTGGCTGAACGTGCTTTCCGGTTAATTGTCCGTTTTGGAATTTGTTGGCTCCGAAATAATTTCTTACTGTTTGTTCTTCAAGGTTTAGAGATTCTGCTATTCTCTTTACACTACCAGTTGGTAGTTTGTGCTTAATGTCTCGCAACTCATTGAAGGAAATATTCATAAGCTTTCGATTTAATGAAGAAATGTGGTTAGTTGTTTAAAAATCTGTTAAACTAATGTAAAACTTTTCCAACTTTTATCAAAGTGTTTCTGTCGAATTCTTGCTAAATGTTTGACAGAGTTTTTGAATCAAGACTGAGTATTTGGCAAGATGGACGATTTGCCAAATTTTATATAAAAACGGAAGTTAATAGGTAGGTAAGGTTTGGTCAAAAAATAAATTAGGGACCATGTACAATTATAACAAATGGTCCCTAATTAAAGTTGGCTACTCGACAAAATACAAGCCAGTTTTTTTTGGCTCTTTCAGCAAGCTTCTCTTAAAAACGGGCACTAATCCCAAATAAGGCATTAAGTCCCATTACAGGGTACCTATGGAAGCGTTGCCGCGTATTGTTCGCCAAGTTATTGATCTTGATAAAGCCGCCCAGGTTATCCGTAAAGAATAACTCTGCGCCGACGCTAACATCAAAGAGTGCATTGAGGTTGCGAGCTTGGCCATCGGTATCCCTAAAAGGCACGCCATTTTCTAGAAAGAAGTCACCCGTAAGTCGCAGACGGTTTTCCATGGTCGTGTAGGCTGCACCTACATTAAGACTAAATGCCGGCAAATGCCAGGCTTTCTCTTGATTGTCCAAAGAATATATGTGCTGACTCACAGTACCGGTAAGCGCAAAGCCTGGGAATAGTGGCGCCGAGGCACTACCTTTTATGGTAAAGATCGTGGCCGTATCATATACTACATCAAATCTAGCGATCGAATCCAATGGATCACTTAGTTGGTATAGGGCTAAATTCTCCGCTGTTTGATAGCTCAATTGGCCGTCATAGTCAATGCCTTGAATATTTCCTTTAATACCCCCATAGAATCTGTAGTAACTGGTATTACGTACATCTATACGGGACTCAATGAATGGATTATAATCATTTAGATGGCGAAAGCTATTCTTTCTTAAGCTACCTTCCGCACCCACGTACACACCAAACAAATCTTGTGCGATGTTTGCCGTTGCTTCAATATCTGGGAAGAAGGTGAATTCATCCTCATTAGAAGCAATGTTCGCCCCGATCTTCACTTTGAAAATATCGCCGTGGTAGGTATAGCTAGGTTGCAAGAAGAAGTTGTTCAAGTTCTTGCTTTCTTCATTTTTGTAGGTGGTAAAGTCAGTGATCAATTTAATGGTCAAGGGATGAGACTCATTAAACCACTTGGTTCCTTCCAGGTTTAAGTTAAATCCTCTTTCCCGTGTAGCAAAATTGTCTTGCAGGATATATACATCAAAGCCAGCCTTATAGTTAAAGTCAAGGATGGTTCTTGCTCCATTGAAAAGACTTGCTCCAATATCGAATATGGCGACACGTTGTCTCACCTCACCGGATTCAAAACTGAAGTTCTTATCTGGAAGTTCCTCGTTGAGATCGTTGTAGCCATAAAAGAAGGAAGCATTATGGGAGTAGTTCATCTTACCATTTACTGCTACTCCTTCCTCATTTAGGTAATAAGTACCTTCAAGACCATAATTGTTCCAGCCAAATCGTTGGTTTTCCACCTGCTTGTTATTGTTGGCAGAATGGTGGAAAGCATGTACTCGAAAATCAAAATTTTCTACTTCATCCAGGAAGTAGGACCCCTCCATGTACGCGGAGTTCGGTAATCCCCCGCCCAACATGAAATGACCATTATATAGGTTCTGCTTTTCCGCCTTCCGGATTCGCAAGGGGCGGATCTTCGGAGCGGGGTAAGCTACCTCGATAGCCCTGGTCAAAATGTTGTAGGCCTGTCTACGAGTACTCGTATCTAGTGGCGGGAGCACTGGGCGCAAGGTAAATGGCTCCGTATCCAATAAACGAGCATTGAAGTTGTTGATCACATCTACCTCTCCAGTTGGAAGCTCTTCTTGTGCCACCAGAAAATGGGTGCAAAACAAGAGTAACCCACCTAAAATATATTGAATAGAACGATTCATTCTTTTGATTGATTTTTTCGTTAACTAAGGATTAAAACTAATCGCTGAACCCGCTTGCTATTAATTATTACCTCCTTCCTCAAATTCTAACCTATTGGGGTCTCCACCCAAATCCAAACGACTGGCCTGATTCAACTGCTTGTTGATCGTAGTTAGCTTGGCTCTTGCGGTAGACACCAATTCTTCGTCATCTTGGTAATTTTCTAGTAGAGCTTCAAGTACAGCTTTAGCGTTGTATAGGTCTCCTTTTTCAGCGAAAATATCGGATAGTAGGAGTACACTCTTTGCCACCCAGTAAGGGTAACCTGAACTCTCTTTGTTGGCATTGATGCAAAGCTCTTGTGCCGTATCTAGATTACGCTTCAAGTAGTAAATGTAAGCGATCAAATATCTAGCCTCAGCCGTTTGCTCATTGTCGCTCAATCGTTTTACCTTTTCAAAGGTAGTCAGCGCGTTATCATAGTCTTTGCGATCAAAGGCTATCTTACCCAAATAGAAACTGGCGGTAGCTACCTGCTCTTGGGAAGCGCTAGGGCTATTAGCGACCTTGCCAGCCAAATTATAAACAGCTTGCGTATTCCCGATCCTGTAGGCACTGCGCAATCCACCTAGCTGTGCTTCGAAACGCATATCTGCATTGGTCGCTGCTGTTTCTAGGGCAGTATATAATTCGTAGGATCTATTGAAATTTTGTTCGTGGTTATAGGCAATGATAGCTGCCTTTTCCAGTGCCTTCACATAATAGCGACTAGATCCTTTGCCCACAACAAAATCGTAATCTCTAAAGGCAGGGGAATATTGGCGTAGAATACTATAAGACTCACCCCGATGGAAATAGGCCGTCAATAAATAAGAGCCATTTGGGAATTTCCGGATATAGTCAGTGTAGGCATCCACAGCCCTTTGGTAGTTCCCGTTTTCGAACTGTGCTTCGGCAGCCTTGAAGTTAATGGAGTCCTTGGCAAAGTTATCCACTTTGTAGCCGGGAATGGTTTCCAAGAAAGCAAAGTAATCGTCTGCCCGCCCCAAGTCATCAATGTAGATTTCTTCCAGTGCAGCCAATGCCAAATTACCTTCATTCGGTTCCGGATTATTGGTAAAGACTTGCTTGTAGTAATTGATCGCTCCTTCCAAATTTCCTTGGTTGTAATTGATCAACCCTAATTGTAGTAAACCTTGATTGATTAGGTTGGATTTCTTGCGATAATCTGATACTAGCTTTTGCAAGGGCACAACCGCTCTATTCAATTGCCCAATCTCCTGATAGGTAACGCCAAGCTGCAACAAGGCTTCGTCCGCATAGGAAGAGTTAGGGAATTCATTTGCGATTCTTTCCAGTGCGACAATCTTATCGGAAACGCGATTTCTCAGGCCTTCGATAATGGCTTTCTGATAAATAGCATATACATACCCACCAAAACGACCATCGATCGCTTGATCATAATACCGTACAGCCTCACCGTACTGGTTGCGTTTGAAATAAGCATCTCCGGTGCGCATCAGGGCATCTCCCAATACATTTTGTTTCACATCTTCGCTACTAATGAAGCTACGGTTCCGCTTGATTCCTTCGATGGACTCCCGAAAGTAGCCTAGCGCTGAGTTGTAGTTGTCCTGCTTGAGGTAGTTGTAACCTTGCAGGTAATTCCCGGTGAAAATCGACGATTCATCCGGAAGGTTGTTCATAGTTTTTGCCACCGTCAAAAACTGATTCATCAGGCGGATACTGGTATCATATTGCTTTTCGCGCTGTGCAATGTCCGCTAACCAATAACTTGCTAGGGCCTTAGTGCGAAGGTCAATTGGGAATTGCTGAGATTTGTATAAATGTGCCTTGGCATTTTCCTGATCTCCTCCCTGCAACAACTGTAGTCCTCTGAGGTAAGCCACCTTTTGATAGCTCTCCTGTATCTGAGGAGTCTTGTTCGGCATCTTTTCAATGACCGTTAGGGCTTGCTGATAATCTCGATAGTTTAAGAAAATCTCACTCATTAAAGATTGAGCTTCTACATAATATCTAGAAGTGGGGGGGATGATCTGCAAGGCATCAATGGCTTCTCTAGGGTCCTTCAACTCATAAGATAGCTTGGCATAGTTGAAGTTGGCTTCTTCCTGAATAGTAGGATCATAAGTCATCCGACGCGCTTGCGCTAGTGCCGTTCTGGCAGATTGACGATCCCCTGTTCTAAGATGACTATCTGCGAGGTAATACATAGCTGATTGTCCAATCCGACTATCAATACCATTGAGTTCTTTTAGACTCTGAACGGCCTTTTTATGCATACCCATTTGATGCTGGGTAAAACCGAGCTGGTACCATTCCTCTTCACGAAGTTTTGAACTTCTCTCTGCATAGTACTCCAAATAGGGTAGGGCTTGCTCGTAGTTTTGCTTCTCGAAGTAGGCCTGCCCAACCAACTGAGTGGTTTCAGGTAACTTCTTAATGCCTGGTTCTTGTAGGCGTGGTTCCGCGTAGGCGATCAATTCGTCAAATCGGCGTTCTGCAAAATATATCTGCGTCAGGTAGTAAGGAATATAGTTCTTGTACTTCTGTGATTTCTCTACAATCCGGAATTGCTTAATGGCATTGTTGTAGCTGCCTTCAAAGAAATGACAAAGTCCTAGATAATAGTTGGTCGGATAGTAGTACTCTGTTTCTACATTCTTGATCTCCTGGAAATTGGATTTAGCACTGGAGAATTTCTTTTGCACAAAGAAAGCATATCCCATTTTAAAGCGGACCTCTGATCTTTGTTCTCGGGTCATCCCGCCAGTAGGAACTTGGGAATAGTATTCTATGGCTTTCTCAAATTCTTGGTCGTCAAAGTAGTAATGTGCTACTTCTACTAGGGCATCATTAGCGATGGGGTCGGGTCGCTGCATCCGGATGAAATCCAGCATTAATTTTTCGCCATCTGGTTGTTCCAATTGGATGGCACATTTGGCGTATTTAAACCGAGCCTTTGTGAGTAAAAGCTCAGCTTCAGCTTCGTTGATGGGGCCTAGCTGACTGATGGTTTTTCTAAATTCTGCTTGTGCTTGGCCAAGTTGTCCCTTGTCCATGAAACCTTCCCCGCGCTTGTAAGCAAGGTTGGCTTCGGTAAACACAGCGGTACGCTGGGCTACTAGGGGCATAGAGAGTATAAGCACTAATAGAAGCAATACATTTTTTCTTGTCCTCATGAACTGTTTTTGTTGGTTGTTAACATGAAACACTGGGTGAACAGAGCATTCTCTCGCTATCGGGCATCAGATAGCTGTATAACTAAGAAAACAATTTAAGTCATTGTCTTATTGTAACGAATTTATAAAAAATTTAACAGATGGGAGGCGTTCGGAGGGGCATTGAACCTGGCTTCAAAGGTAGGTTTTTTGGTGGGGAACTAGGCTGCTTTCAATTTGCTTTTTTCATAATGGGGTCTGCTTTTTATGGTAGCCTGTAAACAAGAAGAGCGCTTGGTAATTTGTCCTTACCAAGCGCTCCTGTATAGCAAGGACGTCATACTAACGTCTGAGTTACGCACTATATTATATTACAACCAAATCTGTTCTCTAGCAAGCCTAGTCAGCATCTCAACACATAATGCTAAAAGTAATGGCTCATCTTCGTACATATTTATTTCTACCACATGGCTGAAAACATTATCGCGCAACCTAGCTTCAATTACCACTTCCCCGCTTTCATTAAGGTAGGAGAAATTGCGGCGGCGAAATTTATCTTTTTGAAAGGTCGTGCCATCAGCCATCACGACTTGCATTTGACGATTGCTCGTCATCAAGACAGTCTCTTCGGACTCATTTTTGATGTGGATCACGTCTTCTGTCCGGACGATACGGTAGGTATCTCCATTGATCTTGATGGGTTTGATCCGAAACTTGGTGCCTTTTAAGCGTTTGCTGAGGGCTTTGATTTCCAAATTATAGGTAGAATCTACGGTACTGATTTTTACCGTGCTTTTGCTTCCCCAATAGCCAGCCGTCAAGGGTTTGGATCGGAAATACTGCGCAGATAGAAGAAAAGGAATAGTGAGGAGGGCCAATAGTAATAGCGTTTTTTTCATAACTGTAATTTTATGGAGAAAGGATAAAATTCTACAGTATTGGAGAACCTCTACACTGATTACAAAGCGCTTTGCTCCCTTGAGGTTACTACTATTGTAACAGCAGCCCTGTTCGAATGTTCTGCATAGCTGAATTAGGATGGCAATAGACTTGCTGATCCTATAATTTTGACGCCCTTCGATTTCATTTCAGCTACTGCCCGTTCTACATCTCCTTCGGTAAGATTAACACCTCGAGCGGCATCTTCAATCAAACTGGTCTCGAAGCCCAATTCGATGGCATCTAAGGCCGTGAATTTCACACAGTAGTCGGTAGCTAAGCCCATTACATAGACCTCCGTCACACCTTGCTCTTTTAGGTAATCGCCCATACCGGTGGCTTTGCGGTGGCCATTGTCGAAAAAACCACTGTAACTATCAATGGTAGGATCTGTGCCCTTGACAAAAACTTTAGTAATACCGGATTCATTTAAGGTGGGATGAAATTTGGCGCCAAAACTTTCTTGTACACAATGGATCGGCCAAAGAACTTGTTGCAGGCCATGTAGATCAATCACTTGCCCTGGTTTTCGCCAAGGGTGGTTAGCCGCAAAACTACCATGATTCGCAGGGTGCCAGTCTTGGGTAGCTACCACTAGCTCAAATTGGTCCATTAGGGCGTTTGCTATGGGTATCACCTGATCACCCTCCTTGACCTCTAGAGCACCACCAGGACAGAAATCGATTTGTAGATCTATTAAGAGTAATGCTTTCATTAGTTTGCTTTTCGCATGATCACCAGTGTATCAAACTTTGCTTTCTGTTTTATATAAGTCAACAATCTACCTTCGTATTCAGTTTTGGTGCGGTTGGGCGTTCGATTATTCCAACTGACTAAAGCGATGGGGACAGCCTGCTTTTGATCCGTCGTATCGGTAAACTGATTCCTAACAATACTCAGGTATTCAAGCTCTTCGTATAAGACTTTGGCATCTGTTACCATATTGGAAAAGAGGCTAGAATCGGAACGCAATTTCTCCAATTGTTTTCTAACCCGAACGGCTTCGGTTAACTGAGAAGTTTGTACCAATTGCAAGGAATCAATTACTTCATTGAGTTTACCACTCAACTGACCTTGTACCCGCCGATCAAAATTGGCGAGTTCGATGCTATAATCCGGAATGGCTCGGAAGTGAGTATAATCAATATTATACTGTTCCCGCATTACATTTTCGTAATGGAGGAAGGAGTCCTCCGGAACCGTGCGTTCTAACATTTGTAACACTAAGGTGCTGGAGTCTTTCGGTGGGAGCTTCCGCAGGACAAAAAGTTTACTTAGTTGCTCCCAGAAAGAGGTGCGGGCATCCTGCGGACTAGGTTCCGGTTGAAATAGCCGGTAGTCCATGCAATCTTTTGGAAAATTCTCTACTACAAAAGCGCGAATATTTTGCTCTCTAGAGAGATCCTTAA
This sequence comes from Saprospiraceae bacterium, assembly GCA_019634045.1. GTDB lineage: Bacteria > Bacteroidota > Bacteroidia > Chitinophagales > Saprospiraceae > DT-111. Next base: position 16,513 of record JAHQWA010000239.1, on the reverse strand, counting down.
TCACATTTCGGAAAATTAAGATGCCAGGTACAATGATCAGCAGGCTAAATACTGTTACTCGAATTCGGGTCTTCCTCGCTTCAGCGGCATTGACGTATGCTCGATAGGGAAATTGTAGGAGCCGAATGATCAAGTAAGTGGTTAGTGCGATGAAAAAGGAGTTCAAAAAGAAAAGGTAGAAGGAGTTGAAAGCAACATCGACGTCTCCCGCAGCAATCCCATAACCCGTTACACAAAGGGGCGGCATCAAGGCTGTGGCGATAGCTACCCCCGGTATCGCATTACTTTTGTCTTTGCGGGTGACCGAAATAATACCCGCCAAACCGCCAAAGACTGCCACTAAGGCATCGAAAAAAGTGGGGGCAGTCCGGGCTCGCATCTCATCGGTGAACTGGTCCAAAGGAGTAATGGCAAAATACAAAGTACTTGTTATCAAGGCAATCAGTATGGCAATGCCAAAGTGTCGTAAGGATAGAACTAAGGCTTCTCTATCATTGGTCCCAACGGCTAGGCCAACACCCAAAATGGGTGACATCAGTGGCGAGATAAGCATTGCGCCAATGATTACAGCCGGAGAGTTTAGATTTAATCCCAGGGAGGCGATCATAATCGAACAAATCAGCATCCAGGCATTGGAGCCTCGCATTTTCTTGTTATTGCGAATCGAAATGATCGTCCCTTCTTGATCTAATCCATCGCGCAAATCCATAAAGTCATCAAACCAGTCACGGATCGCATGAAATAGATTTTGGAAGGCCTGTCTGGGAGTGTTTTTTTCCTGTTGAGTAGTAGGAGGGGTAGTAGGTTTTTTATCTTCCATGACTGATGCTTAGTCTAGTTGGCTGAGGTGTCCAGTAAGCGCCCATCTTGCATCACCAATCGCCGATCGCTCATTTGGGCTAGTTCTTCGTTATGGGTTACGATTATAAAGGTTTGTCCGAAGTCTTTGCGAAGATCAAATAAAAGTTGATGAAGTTCAGAAGAGGAGGCTGAATCTAGGTTCCCCGAAGGTTCATCAGCGAATACAATACCGGGTTGGTTGATGAGTGCTCGAGCTACTGCCACGCGCTGCTGCTCCCCGCCAGATAACTGATTAGGCTTATGGGTAAGCCGATCGGTCAACCCTAAATAGTCTAACAATTCTTTAGCTCGTTCCCGGACCGTACTCTCGGGTTTTTGATCAATAAAGCCAGGAATGCAGACATTCTCAAGTGCAGTAAATTCTGGCAAAAGGTGATGGAATTGAAAAACAAACCCGATGTTTTGATTGCGAAATTGGGCAAGTTTTCGATTGTTTAGTCTGACTACATCTTGATCGTTAATCCGAAGGCTTCCATCATCAGGAGGATCCAAGGTACCTAAGATGTGCAGTAAGGTGCTCTTGCCTGCCCCTGACTTCCCTACGATGGATACAATTTCGCCAGCATCTATTTCTAGGTTGACTCCTTTGAGCACGTGAAGGCTGTTATAGGATTTGTGGATCCCGTGCGCTTTTATCATCATGTATTTGATAATTCTTGGACCAATGAGTTGTCGACTCTTTCCTTAGAACGAAGAAATGGACAACTTATGTCTTGCATTTGGCCGGAATATATGGCTTTTTAGTAAGAATATATAACCTTATAAGGCCAGATATGGAGCGACTCAATTCGCCGTGGAAAATTTGCAAGAGAATAGAAAGAAGCTGTAAGTCGAGAGTAGCTACGGCGCTAAACTTGACTTACAGCCATTGAGCTGGATTAGATCCATGCAAATACGAGTATTGCAGTAATAATGAGCAATATCATACCTATAATTCGATAGTTTTTATACCAAACTAGCCCTTTTAGGGAAGCCGTATCTTCATCAAATACTTTGCGGGTATAGACAAAATTCTGAATTTTCTCCTGCTCAGGAGGTGCCGTCGCCAAACTGATCCCTACGATGACCATTAGCGCGATGATAAATAAGATAAACGCTTGGTGGAGGAAGTGAATGGAATGTACGCCCTGATCGTCTACCAGCACCCAACCGGGAATGATTCCTAGGAAGGATTGCGATATGGCATCGCTATTCGTGATGTATAAAATGGCCAAGAGGGCGGAGATGACAAATCCATAAAACGCCCCGTTCCCATTAGCTCTCTTCCAAAATAAGCCGAGGAAGAAGGCCGCTACCACCGGCGGAGCGATATAGGCTAGCACTTGTTGTAGGTATTTAAATAGCGAATCGAACTCCTTAATGCGAGGGGCCCATAAGGCTGCTAGAACCACGAGCACTATAGTCGCCAACTGCCCTGCTCTGACCAACTGTTTGCTGGTCATATCCGGTTTGAACTTAGAGATAAAGTCCATGGTGATCAAGGTAGAGGCGGAGTTAAGGGTCGCACTGATACTGGAAGACATCGCAGCCAGCAAGCCAGCTAGCACCAGCCCTTTTAATACTGTCGGTAACAAATTGAACACCAAGGCGGGATATACCAAATCAGGGTTGTCTAAATGTGGGAAAATCTCCTCTGGCATCGCCAAAGCCATGGCCCCAGGCAATACCATGATGAAAAGTACTGGAAGCTTAAGAAAACCAGCAAATAAGCTACCCCAACGACCGTGGTTTAGGTTTTGGCACTAAGGGTTCTTTGCACCATAAACTGATTATTTGCCCAGAAGTAAAAACCCAAAATGGGTACACCCGTGATCAAGCCTGTCCACGGAACGGCAGTGTCATTCATAGGACGGATGAGGGTCAGCATATCATCAGGGGAATTCGGAAGAATTCCTGCCTCATGTTTTTTGGTCATCGCAGCAATGACATTGTCCCACCCACCTACAGCATCAAGCGTGTAGAAGGTCAAGATGATAGAGCCAATGATCAATAGAATAGCTTGTATTACCTCGGTATGTACTACCGAAGATAGACCACCTGGGATGGTATAAGCAGCAGCAGCCACGGCTAACAATAATATAATTACCCAAGAGGATACTCCAGGGAATACTTGTTCAAAGATCACTGCGCCGATGTACAAAGGAGCAGCGGTTTCAATCAATACATTTCCGATAATGGTCGTAAAAGAAAAGTAATATCGACTGCGTACGTCAAAACGCCTTTCCAAAAACTCCGGCATGGTGTAGACCTTAGAGCTAAGATAGAAAGGCAAGAAGAATATGGAGAAGAAGATGAGAATGACCACGGCGAACCATTCATAGTTGAACACGGAAATCCCCGTGCTGTAGGCGTCGCCAGCCAAGCCAACAAGAGTGGTACTGGAAATGTTGGCGGCAAATAAGGAGATACCGACAACCGGCCACATCATGTTTCGGCCTGCCAAAAAATAGTCTTCCGAACTTTCACGCTTGCCTTTGTAAAGTCCGTAAACGATCATGGCCACCGTATACAATATCATGATCACGATATCGACAGTGCCCAAGGTAAAATTAACCATGAGTGAAGGATTTAGAAATGATTGATTTAGGTTTCACACTTTTCATTAGAATATTTGGGGAGGCCCTGATGGGCTGACGAGGAAGATTACCCCAAAATTATTTGGCAAGCAAGATAAAAAACAAATTGATTATTGGTGAATTTTTGGTTGTGGCCAAGTAAGTTTGATCTGACTTCTTTCAATTAAGGCAAAAAAAAAGAGCAAAGACATAAATGAATATGCTTCGCTCTTGTAAGAAATCACCCGACTGTTATTATGAAGGATATAAATATCCTCGAATAATCTTTATTTGTGTGGGGACAACAAGCTTTTTGTGTCCCTCAGGCAAGCCTCAAAATCTGTTAAGGAAACCTTAATTTTAACATTTGCCTGCGCAATAATAGAAAGAAGATTCAATATTTCAAAGAAAATTCGCTAATTGCTCTACATAATAGTACAATAAATGGCGAAAACAAGTTCACGCTACCAGCAGATTTCCTGCAATAAGGCTCCACAAAATTATCAATTTTTGATTTTCGCCAAGCTCATTATCTTTTTAATGCGCCTTCAGTAGTTAATCGTATAACTACGGTAGACAAAATCAAAAATTATTCCAAGTTTTGCAAATTTTGCTGGAACAATTTTACAGATCTGCTTTTTTTAAGTGGGAAAACACAACAAAAATAAATACACTTGTGTACAGGAGGGTGGTAATAATTGCCTCAGAAGGCGTCATAAATAGATCGAATCCGGCCTTTTGGGCAAACTCATCGGCTATTGGACTCAAAGGGGCAGGTAAGAGATCTTCCGTAGCGTTCATCGGGTAGAAGTGCATACTGGGGTGTTCCCAAAAATATCGATGAACGCCCCATCTTAACACGGGCTCCAAAATCATAATATAAATCAGGTACAAAAAGACAGCAACGACCGTCCTCCGAATGAGGAAGCCGATCAGGAGTCCGAACGTCATATAGCTGAAAGACATCAACCAATACCGAAAGATGATATCACCTTCTTGGAAAACTTTGCTGAGATATACCACATCGGTATGGGCATACCCAATAATCAAGGCACATACTACATAATAGAGCGTAGCCAACAGGCTTAAAGCTGCAATGCTACCATATTTAGCTAGAAACACATCCTGACGACTCCATCCCGTAATGATGTTCTGCCGCAGCGTCCGGTTGTTGAATTCCATGGTAATGCTAATCACAGCAAAGAAGCCAAAAAAGAAAAAGCAAAGCCAATTTCCGATATAGCCCAGGTAGTTCCATACTGTAGGAAATATATACATGACTTCTGCCGTGCCGATAGGAGGGGGCAGTTCCGGTAGTTTTTTACCAAGGAGTAAGACACTGGGCAACAGGATAATATAAAACGCGCAAACGATCCTAAAGATCAATTGCTTATTCCATTTTAGCCATTCGGTGTAGATCAGTCTGAACATGCCCCGTACTTAATTTTGATTGGTGATCTCTAGAAATTCTGCTTCCAAACTCTTCTGTCGCCGTCTTAGATGATTGATTACAATGCCATTTTCAAAGGCTGCTTTATTGAGTGTACCGGTAGGTAATTCTGTTTGCAGATAAACTAAAAAGCCAAAATCAGTCTCCTCCATTTTGGAAAAGCCAATCACAGTAGGCAAGAACGAACGCAGCTGTTCTTTATCTTCAGCTCCTATTTCGATCAATATATCATCATTGATGATAGCCCCCACAGGACCTGTCGCGAGCAATTTCCCGTTCTTAATGATTGCCACATGCGAACAGATTTTTTCCACCTCATCCAGAATATGACTGGCCATAATAATGGTTTTCCCCGTTTGCGCAATCTGAAGAATGGTTTCGCGCACTTCAGCGATTCCTTGAGGATCAAGTCCGTTCGTGGGTTCATCGAAGATCAGCACTTCTGGATTTCCGATCATGGCAGATGCAATAGCTAAGCGTTGCTTCATGCCTAAGGAGTAGGTCTTAAACTTAGAGCGTTTCCGATGCAATAGATTGACCAGCGCCAGGGCCTCGTCGATATCGGGCTTATCGATCCTTTTAATTTCAGCCACGATTTTAAGATTGTCTTCGGCGCTTAGATAGGGGTAGAAATTTGGGGTTTCCAGGAGTGCCCCCAGAAAGCGTCTTGGGTTGGCTCCACGCTGCCCTCCAAACCATTCAAAAGAACCGGAAGTGGGATGAATAATACCCAGTACCATGCCCAGTGTGGTGGTTTTTCCACTACCGTTCGGACCAAGCATCCCATAGACCATCCCTTTCTCTATTCGTAGGTCAAGTCGATCAACAGCCCGCAGCGGGCCGAATTGCTTACTTAGGTGTTTTGTCTGGAGAATCATGAATTTCTAATATGCGGCTAAGGTAAATTCCCAGAGGCGGGCTGTTGAAGTTTACCGATGAATCTAGCTTACTTTTGGATGAAGGAACGGTAATCGGAGCAATTGTGCTCTTTTCGATAGGTTTAAACAAATATTTTTAGTTTTGGGCATGAACGCGAAGGAGGCCTATCATCAATTGGTTACATCTCTAGAATCCGCAATGGACACTAGAGAAGCTGCTAATGTGGCACTAATCGTTTTTGAAGACACCTTGAGCTGGAAGCAGGATCAAGTCAGTCGTGTTTTATCCCAGTCAGAATTACAAGAACTGATTCCGATTGAGGAAAGACTACTAGCGGGAGAACCGCTGCAATATGTATTGGGTATGGCCGACTTTTACGGACTCAAGTTTAAGGTTAGCCCTGCTGTGCTCATTCCTCGTCCTGAAACGGAAGAGCTAGTTTATCAGATCCTTGCAAGCGGAAAGCAGTATTCTTGGAAATCGGGTTTAGATATAGGCACGGGAAGCGGTTGTATCCCCATCAGCCTAAAGAAGGATCGCCCAGATTGGGCCATGAGTGGAATCGATGTGAGCGAGGCCGCTTTAACGATCGCATCTGCCAATGCTTCCTTGAATGAGGTAGAGATCGATTGGAAGTGGCAGGATATCCTAGACAAAGACAGTTGGTCTAAGCTGCCTACCTTCGATTTCATCGTTAGTAATCCGCCATATATCCCGCAGCGCGAACGGAGCTTAATGCATAGTACCGTAATTGATCACGAACCCGCCTTGGCCCTATTCGTTCCAGACGAAGACCCATTCCTGTTTTATCGTACGATCATGCAGCTGGCTATGCAGAAACTTAACCCAGGAGGGGCTTTGTTTTTTGAAGTAAATGAATTCAATGCCAAGGCACTACTAAAATTGGTGCCAGACGGATTATTCGATACGGTAAAACTCATCCCCGATATGCAAGGGAAAGACAGAATACTCTATGGACAAGTCAGCACTACTTGAACCCTATTGAGAAAGGGCTTGCAGCATGCCAATCAGCACTTCATTCAGATTCTTTAAGGCAAGGGGAATGTTCCAGTTCTCACGATTTCGAGCTTCCACATAATTAGAAATAGAACGGATTTGGAGAAATTTTACTTGCTCCATCAAGCCTACATAAAAGAAGGCGGCCCCCTCCATACTTTCTATATCAGCGTCATACTGCGCTTTAAGCCTTTCGATGCTTGGCGAGTATCCGTGTACTTTATTGACACTGATGGCGCTAACAGTAGGAAGAAAAGTCGAATCTGCCTGAGGATTGAGTAGCTTTCCGCCACTAAAAGGGTATTGGTTGGTGGGCAGTAGATCGAGTGCATGCATGCTGGTAAAACTTCCATCTGCCTCTTCTACACCTAAATCCGCAAACTGATCACTTTCCACTTGTATGACTTGTCCGATCTCCAGTTCGCGATTGAGCGCACCAGCGATTCCCGCATTAATGAGCAAATCGAAGGCTTTGTTGGATTGAATCGCCTTGGTTAAAGCGTAAGTGGTTAAAGGAAGCCCCACACCCGTAAGCAAAACCTGGACCTCCAGAAAATCTTTCTTGAATTGGTGGTTGCCGATTTGCTGACATTGTAATTGAAGCCACTCATAGGTAGGTGCTACTTCAAAAGAAGTTGCTGCCACGAGGAGTATTCTCATTCTTTTTCTGCTTTTCTCGGTATTCGTAAACAATACCTGCACCCGGCGTAAAGCCTAATACTTGGTGGTAGGACGAAGAAATATTCAACACGATTTTCTCGGCAATTTGATAGCCCACACCCAAAGTCATTAAAGTGGGGCCAGTAGTAGCTCCGAGTCTTATATCTACCTGATTAGCGACCTGGTATTCGAGGCCGAATTTGCCTCTAGCCACTTGATCGATGTCTTTTTCCACTTCCAAAATCAGATCTAGGATTGGGCTGGGGTGATAAGCCATCCCCACCTTTAAAACAGATGGCAGGTTTTCTCCATCCACCCACTCGATCCGAACCGGATTAAAGAGCTGAAAGGCAATGTCTACTTCCCTAGATAGAGTAGCTAACATACCGAGTTCAAAGCTGATGGCCATTCGGCTGCCGTATTCAGGAATACTCGTATTGAAAACCAAAACCTGACCGCCGATACTTAACTTATCGAATAATTTCCGACCGTATCCCAGACCAAAGCGCTGTTCGCTATAGCCTTCAAAACCAAAGTTGTTGAGGGTTAAGGCAAAAGTGCCAGAGGAGGTAGGATAAGCAAAGGCAGCTCCTAAGGCTTGTAGTTCACTGACTAAAAAGCGCTGTTCTCCCGAAGCGAAGGCTCCGAATTCCTTGAGGTGTGCTAATCCGGCCTGGTTGGTAAAGGCACTATGTATGTTCTTGTAGGTCAAACCCGTATATCCCATTCCTGCACTTCTGGCTCCTACACTGGCTGCTATTCCGTTCTGACCAGTAAGGGCATAGCAATACAATAGAAAAGAACATAAAAGGAGGGCGTGTTTCATTGTGGTTGTTGGTATTAAATAGTGTTTTTGGGAATTAAACCTCTACTGCATTCTCAGTAGTTAATTTATCATAAAACTCGCCTGCTGGCGTCAAATAGCGATTTCTGGTGGCTAAATCAACGTATACTAAGCCAAATCTATAGCTAGGACCAAGATTCCACTCAAAATTATCCCAAGTACTCCAATGGATGTACCCGCGGATATCTAAGCCTTCTCCAATGGCTTTATGAATAAAGGAAAGGTAATCCCTAATGCTTTGAATCCTGCGTTTGGGGTCTTCGGTGCAAATCCCGCTTTCCAAGATGATAATCGGGCGTTTTCGCCAGCGATGTACCTTCTTGAGCATGCGGTAGAGTCCTTCCGGTTTATACCCCCACATATCATCATGTGGAATCTCTAATTTGGCCAATTTTCCTGGCTTTTCTACCTCTGTCAGTGGGAAGGGGGTGAAGGGAATATAAGCGTAATAGGATAAACCCCAATAGTCTACCTTATCAAAGACCCGAGCCGTTTTCTTATGATACCATCGCTCAAACCACCAAGCAGGCAAATAACCTAATGGATGTTTGGCCTGAGCCCAGAGGGTATTCATGGAGATGCCCACCCACTTTTCTGGGTACATGCCCTTTAAAATGTCATAGACAATATCATGAGCCATACCCATGTGCTTAAGCACTCGATTGGCTTTTTTGAGACTTTTCTTAAAAGGTGGAAACCGACCAGCCATATAACCAGCAAAGGCATAAACGTTGGGTTCGTTGAAGGTATTCCAATTGAAGACATAGGCTCCGAAGTGTTCTGCACAACGGCGAGCAAAATCGACAAAGGCGGGAATGTTGTCTTCTTCCATCCATCCGCCGGCTTCTTCAAACCATAAGGGGTTGGCAAAATGATGAAATACAAATAGGACTTGCATTCCCTCATCTACTAATTCAGCAAAAAAAGCTTGATAATCATCTACCCAGGCTTCATCGAAGGCTTCAAAAGGCGCCGCTTGCAGTTTTGACCAATCCACTCCGCAGCGGTATACACTCCCAAATCGCTTGATGTAGGAAATGTCTTCCTCTCTGCGCAATTCGTGATCGGTTGTCCGGTCAAAAATGTGTCCATCCAGGCTTTCTATTCCCCTCCAGGTGTGAGGACCTGCCGTCTCTGTTTGAGCAGCTGAGGTGGAAGAACCCCAAAAGAAATTAGAGGGAAATTCAAGGCGCATACAAATGGTTTATTAGGTAGCGATCTTCTTTTTCTGACATCTATTGATCCAGCTAGTTTTTAGCTAAAACCTACAGGCAATTCAAAAAAGAAGATCGCTCCGGCATCAGGGAATATTAATCCACCCAATCTGCGAGGAAAACATTGGTGTCTCTTGTCCCACCGTTATTTCGGTTGGAAGAGAAAACCAATTGCTTGCCATCTGGAGAAAACATGGGAAAGGAATCGAAGGCTTCATCAAAAGTGATTTGTTCTAAGCCAGTCCCATCTAAATTGATCATAAATAGATTAAATCGTCTTCCAGATTCAGTATGGTGATTCGTAGCAAATATAACTTTTTCGCTGGACGGATGGAAGTAGGGTGCCCAATTAGCCCCACCAAGATCAGTGATCTTCTTTAAGTCCGATCCATCTATGTTGCAAACGTATAGTTCCATATTGGTAGGTTGTACCAATCCTTCTGCTAGCAAATCCTGGTAGACTTTTATATCCTCCTCGGCTTGAGGTCGGCTAGCCCTAAAGATCAATTTACTGCCATCTGGTGAAAAGAAAGCCCCTCCATCGTATCCGAGTCCATCGGTTACCTGCTTGACCTCACTACCGTCCGTTTTCATCGTATACAATTCTAAATCCCCGGATCTATCAGAGGTGAACACGATTAGGGACCCGTCTGGTGAAAGGGTAGCTTCGGCATCGTAACCCGGTGAGTCCGTTAGTTGATCTGTGATGTTCCCTTCCATATCGGCTACGAATATGTCAAAAGATGCATAGACCGGCCATACGTATTTTCCGTTGACCATTCTTGGCGTCTCTGGACATTCTTCAGCTCCTAGGTGAGTGGAAGCATAGATAATTGTACTATCTCCCGGCATAAAGTAGGAACAAGTTGTGCGGCCTTTTCCAGTGCTGACCATAGGAGGCTGTTTACCCTGATATCCCTCTTTGGGCATATAAAATATTTGATCACATTCAACGCCCCACTCGCTATTAGTCGCTTGAAAAACAAGGGATTGATTGTCGAAGCTGAAGTAAGCTTCCGCATTGTCTCCTCCAAAGGTAAGTTGGCGGATATTCTGGATATGACGCTCTTGTTCAAAACGTAAAGTGTCAGTTGGAACCTCCTCTTTGGTTTCTTCGGTCGCTTGCTCGGCCTGTCCTGTATTATTCTGACAGGAAACTAAAACAACCAAAAAGAGAAGTAAGATGTTAGACTTAGACATTAGATAATTCATGTATCGTTTTTACTTTTGCGCAAAAATAGGACCTTCGTGCTAAGTATACTACTACAGGTCAATAATATTTATGGAGCAGGTTAAGTTCAAAGATTTAGGGTTGATTGACTACCAGGAAGCCTGGGACTACCAGACGGAGCTTCATAAACAGGTAGTGGATCGGAAGTTGGAAAATCGACAGCGTCGGAAGGATGGGCAGCCTACCTTATCCTTGCTTCATCATCTGCTATTTTGCGAGCATCCTCCGGTCTATACCCTTGGCAAAAGTGGATCTCTGGAACATTTACTTTTGAAGGAAAATGAATTGGCAGCCGGTGGTTTTACCTTTTATAAGATCAATCGAGGGGGGGATATTACCTATCATGGCCCAGGACAGATTGTCGGCTATCCCATTTTGGATCTAGATGGCTTCTTTAATGATGTGCATAAATACGTCCGTTACCTCGAGGAGGCAGTGATTCGCACCCTGGCCGACTTCAATATGGAAGCGGGGAGAGAGCAAGGTTATACGGGGGTTTGGTTGCCGAGAACGCTTACGCAGCCGAAGCGGAAGATCTGTGCCATTGGGGTGCATTTAAGTAGATGGGTGACCATGCACGGATTTGCTTTTAATGTCAACACCCAATTGCAGCACTTTGATAATATCATCCCTTGCGGTATTCAGGAAGAAGACAAGGCCGTAACCTCCATGGCCACGGAGTTGGGAACCCCTGTGGATCAAGCCTTGGTCAAGAATAAACTTAAGCAACATTTTGCTCAATTGTTTGGCTTTGGTTTTGAGTAGCTTATTCTTATCTTTGCTCGCCTTTTGAAAAAAGGGCTATGTCTAGATTTTTTGAAGCCTTAATGTGTATCATGAAGAAAGATATACCTATACGTAAGGTTGAAGGTGTTGCGCTGGCCATTGTGCCACGCAACGAAAACCTGGCAGAAGACTTGTGGGATACCTACATCGTCAATCTAAAGAACGAACCCTTGAAAAGCGTCTTGGTTAGCTCAAAGGGCTATGGCGAAGAACAAGGTGAAAGTCTGAAAACAACCACACTCCGCCATTTTTTCGAGAAAATTGATGCGGAAGCTGCCGTAAAAGTGGAACCCATACAGAGTAAACTCTTTCATTTAACTCACGAATATTGGATTAGTTTTGTGCGGGAGGAATATATGTTCGATAAGAAGTTCATTTTTGTCAAAGGAAGTATAGACGAAGCACATTTTACTACCATTCCACTGGTCAATAAACGAGGGGTAATGATCAAATAAGCGAAGCTAATGGAACCACGTCCCAAGAAAGTAATTGATTCTAAAACGGTCATGACTGAGATGATCATGCCCAACGATACCAACCCGATGGGCAACTTGATGGGGGGGAATCTCCTACGTTGGATGGACATTGCTTGTGGGATTTGTGCAGGGAAACATACTGAGGCCCATGTGGTTACTGCTTCTGTGGATCATGTTTCCTTTGAAAAGCCGATTCGAGTAGGAGATATTGTCACCATTGAAGCGAGTGTGACAAGAGCCTTTAGAACTTCCATAGAAGTCTATGTCGAAGTCTTTGCTGCGGATATCAAAGGGCTGAACCCTCGCAGATGCAATCATGCTTATTTTACCTTTGTAGCCTTGAATGAGCAAAATGGCACGCCAGTGGTAGTCCCCGCTTTACTCCCATTAAATGAAATTGAGCAGCAACGGTATGAAAGCGCTCCTCGCCGTCGCGAAGTACGCCTGATCTTGAGCGGACGCATCAAACCTTCCGAAGCCACTCTGGTGAAAGACTACCTCAACAGCTTCTAAGAGCGGCTCCTTTACATTTTTTTCCTGTCATTCTTCCTATCTTCAGCTGTAGCTAAATTGGAGCGGTATGAGGATAATCTGGGTAGTGATATCAGTAGTTCTATCCTGGCAAGCCCCGTTTGTAAGCAATGAGCAAGGGGTACAAAAACAGCTTGAGGTATGTGATAATGCCTTGGATGATGATGGGGATGGACTCATTGATCTACTGGATCCAGATTGCCAGTGTGCCATAGCAGAAACACGCTCCTTGATTCCTAATCCGTCTTTTGAAGAGTTGCGATGCTGCCCGCAGAATCAAGCCGAATTGGATTGTGCGGGTTCTTGGCTACAAGCTTCCGAGGCTACGACCGATTTTATGCATCAATGTGGGTGGAACGGTTGGAGTGCCTTCCCCGTTCCACAGCCGATACCTGATGGAGAAGGCTTTGTAGGATTTCGCAATGGTAGGGTGGTACAAGATGTGTTTTATCCCAATTGGAAGGAATATCTAGGGACTTGCTTGACGGAACCCATGGAAGCCGGCGTGAACTACCGAATCCGCTTTGAAGTCGGCTTTACAGATACTCTAAATTCTCCTCCAATAGATATTGCTTTTTTCGGAAATACTAGCTGCTCAGCATTGCCTTTCGGTGTGGATAATCCAGATATCGGCTGCCCCTTGCAAGATACTACCGCTTGGATTGAATTAGGGGTGATTGAGAGTGAGGGGAAGGGAAACTGGTCCCAAGAGGTGCTCGACATCAGGAGCGATCAGCCTATTCGTGCGATCGTTATCGGTCCTAGCTGCGATGAATTTTCCTACCCTTTTGATACCTATTACTTTTTAGATGATTTGGTATTGGATGAACGAAGTGATTTTGACTTCGAAGTTCGGGCGCTGGGACATCCTTGCGATCCAAATTTTGCCTTAGAAGTTACTGCTACCCCCGGCGCTATGTATCAATGGTACCGAGATGGTATCGCTGTGCCTGGCGCTATCCAGCCCAAACTTTCAGTTCAAACTGGCCCTGGAGATTATCAAGTCCGAGTGATACAGGATGGGAATTGTAAGCTTTCAGGGCGCTATGAGCATCGCTTGCCTGAATTGCAGGGTGCCATGAATCGATTGATTTGCCAAGGAGCGGTTTTTGATTTTTTGGGCACAGAATTACAGGAGACTGGTTTTTATTCTGGATGGACGAAGAACAAAGAGGGCTGCGATAGTTTGGTTATGCTAGACCTTCAGGTCCTGGATCAACTGTATGGCACCATGGACGTCAAACTCTTGCCCGGAGAAAGTCTAGAATTTGCCGATCAGGTATTTTCTCGGAAAGGGACCTTTGAAGTGTTGTTAAGTAGTAAACTAGGGTGTGATAGTTTGGTGGAGTTGAATATTTCCCAACAGGATTTCTACGTGCCAAATGCTTTCTCGCCGAACGGAGATGGCATCAATGATTACTTCAATATATTTGGTGCAGAAATGCCATTTTCTGAACTACGCATTTTTTCAAGGTGGGGAGAATTAGTGCATCACAGTAGTGCCGAAGGTGCCACCCTTGATGAGATGCAATGGGATGGGAGATGGAAGGGACAGACGGTGCCGGAAGGTACTTATACCTATCTACTCAAAGTCCGTTCTCGATATGGGCAAGGCGTAAGCTATTCAGGTACCATTCTACTAATTCGCTAAGAGTAGCGGTGAACCATTGAAACACAGGATTTGGAAAAGTGAAGCTCGAGCTAACCACTAGCTTGCCATGCTATGTGGATGACAGGCTAGTAGCGCTGCTAGTTTAGTAGGACGAGGCCCCTAGTATTCTACCACAATCTTACCAAATTGCTGGCCAGAATCTTGGTAGGTAAAGGCGTCGGATAATTGGTCAAAAGCAAAAGATTTGTCGATGATTGGCTTCATGCCACTTACATTGATGGCCCTGACCATTTTTTGCTGCATAATGTTACTTCCGACAGCTAGACCGGTCATTCGAATATGCTTGAAGAAAAGTTTTGGAAAGGTGATTTCACCTGATCGCCCACCTCCTAAGATACCAATAGAGGCAATATGACCGCCGACTGCTACTGCTTCAATCGACTGTTTCATCGTGGAACCCCCACCGACGTCCAAAACGTGATCAACCCCGCCGCCGGAAAGCTTGTTGATGGCTTTTCCCCATCTCGTATCTTCCTTATAGTTGACTACGGCTACTGCTCCCAAAGATTTCAGGCGTTCTGCCTTTGCTGCTGAGGAAGTGGTGGCAAAAATGGTAGCGCCTGCCTCCTTGGCTAGTTGCAAGGCTAGGATAGACATACCGCCGCTACCTTCTATCAGGACCGTATCTCCCGCTTGCAATCCGCCTTCTACCATCAACCCCCGCCAAGCGGTAAGTCCTGCGCAAGGCAGCACCGCTGCCTCCGCATAGCTATAGTCCTCTGGAATCTTGGTAACGGCAGTGGCAGCTACGATTGATTCTTCAACCATACATCCATCTACCGTTTCGCCCATGATGGCTCTAGTTTTCGAAATGCTAGGCTTGCCTTCCACCCAATTGGGGAAAAACATAGACATGACTTTATCTCCAGGCTGCCAGTTCTGTACGCCATCACCTACAGCGGTGATTTCTCCCGCACCATCTGACATGGGGATGCGGCCGTCTGGAACGGGAATGGCCCCAATGGCAACCAGGTAATCATGATAATTTAAGGAGGTGGCGTGCCAACGAACCCGGATTTCACCTGGGCCAGGCTCCGAAATAGCCCTTTCGGTCACTTGCAAATTTTCTAGACCTCCTGGCTTTTGTACTGCAATTACTTTCATGTAGTATATTCTGTTGAAGGTGGTACTTTCCCAAGTGGAAAGTGGATGGTCAAAGATAGGTATTGAAGAGAAGTTTTTAGGTAAACAGGAAAGCTTTACATTTGTTTGATTGATAGCTCACCAATTCTTTGAAATATGCAGAAAATTCTGACCTACAAAGGCGCCGTAATGACTTGGGAATGCGACTCCAACCGACATATGAATGTGATGTATTACATCAATAAATTTGAACATGCGGGGCGTAATTTTAGCCTGGAATTGGGTTTTGTGGAGGTAGGAGATAGTGATACGGTGGGGATGGTTGTCTTAGAGCAGCACATTAAATACCTCAAGGAAGTCTTCGAAGATGATCTATTGTATATTGAATCCTCTCTATTAAGTGTAGGTAATAAAGCGTTCACCGTATTGCATCAGATGTTTAATGGAAGGACCAAGGCCCTGGTTTGTGAAATGAAGATTGTGTTGGTATTATTTGATAAAATTAATCGAACGGCCCTTCCCATGCCAGCGACTAATCGGAAGCGACTACAGGCGGCATTGGAAGAAGAAGAAGAGTAGGATTTTTTCGTAGTCGATTCAGCTAGCGCCTCGTAGCAATATCCAACTTTCCTAAGCGGGTTCGGCATCGAAAAGCATTAAATCGTGTGTACTGAGACACATACGATCAAACAATTCTTTAGGCGAAAACCCCGTAATGCGTCTTGATTCCTTGTTAAAGTGAGACTGGTCGTAATATCCGAATCGTAGTGCATCGGTCAAACGGTTAGCGAATTCGCTTTTGAGGTAAGCGGCCGTTTTTTCGAATCTAACAATGCTCAATAATTCTTTAGGGGAAAGCTTGAAAAATCGTTTGGTCTTCCGATGCAAAGATTTTGCATTGATCTTTAAGACGGCCGCAAGCTCAGCGACCGATTGAATGTCTTGTCTTTCAAGGAGTAAAATTAGTTCTTCGATTTTATCTTCTTTCAAAACGGAAGAAAATAGTTCCATGATCCATTGATCTAGGACTGCCGGAAAAAGCGTATGTCCATCAAAAAAATCTGCTATTGTGATCTCCTTTAAATCTTCAATTGCTTGGAAGCTCCCGTTTTGCTTATTAAGAATCATAGCATAGTAATTGCTAAAAGCAGGAACCAAGATGGCGCTAAGCTTCAATTTGATATTGATGCAAAAAAGTTGATCTGTGATCTTGAAAAGTAAGGAGTTTTGCGTGGCCGGATATCCTCCTATTTG
>JAHQWA010000238.1 GCA_019634045.1 Saprospiraceae bacterium | reverse complement strand
GTACGTTAGTCCTAGCCGGGTTCCATAGGACCCCCCGAAAAGGATCCATTTATCAATACCTAACGCTATCCTAAGTGCCTCTAAATCGGCAGCATTTTCCTTGCTATTGTAACCTGCCAAATCAACCTGATTCTCCTTGAGCTCTTCTTTACATGCCTCACATATATCAAGGACTGCTTGATATTCTTCTTCCACCGAGAGGTCTTCAGCCATAACATCCAAAAATTTTGGGCCTGCATCTGAGCAGTATGCACGTGACTTTCCAGTCCCTCTTGCATCAAAAAGAATGATATCATGCTTTTCATGTAATGGACTGTTCGCAAAAAATGGAACCGTGCTCAACGAACTTCCCCCAGGACCACCTTGTATAAAAACAATGGGAGGCCTGTTTAAATTTTTGTTAGCCTTTATAACAGCATAGTGAATTTTAATCTCCCTCGAATCTGGATTTGATCTGTTTTCAGGAACGGTCAGTTTACCATACCGAATATCGCCACCTTGTTGCTCATTTGTTATGGCGTTGCACCCTATAAGCGAAGCGAAGACAATTGCAATAGAAAAGACGAATCTCATGTTGGTAGACTTTAAACCGATTCATATACTACGTTTATATGAAAGATCTTGTTTGCTACTTTTTCCTTACCAATAAATTCTTACTTGCTAAACATCCCTCTTTTCCACTTGTAGCTAGCGATTAAGTAAAGTCCAATGATGTTGAAAGCACCAATCGCAATAAGTAAAGTTGAGGGCACTTCAGGGAGTTGTAATGGTTTCCAATCTAAACTGAAACTATCTTTTACCTTGAGAAAACCTCCATTGAGGACCTGAATAAGTTCGGGGGTGGAAATAGCCAAGCCTTCCGACTTCATGATTAGGTAAGTAAGGGTAATAAAGAATAGGCTGCCCATCACGATCCAATTCCGCTTACTGATTAGTGGCTTGTATTCAAATACCTTAGAGGAGTGATCAATGCGATGCATGACTTTTTCGGTAATATTCAAAGATGTCTTGCTTTCACCTTCCTTGAAAAGGTCTTTCAAAAATTGATCTTCATTTCCCATTGCATTCATAACGTATTTTCTTTAATTCCCATCTCTCCCAAAATTCCAAGAAGTTTCTTTCTGCTTCTATGTAATAAGATCTTGACATTTGACTCGGTCAAATCTGTCACTTCTACAATTTCCTTGATCGGAAGCTCACTGTAGTAAAACAAAGTAACTACAGATCGTTCATCCTGTTTCAATTGATCCAGTGCTTTTTGAAGGATCGCTTTCCGATCGTCCAAATCCATATTTCTGGAAGGCTCATCTTCCTTTGTAGCCTGGCTTGTTTCAGCTTGATCGATGGATACTTTGTTTGGTTTTTTTAAACGAAACCGTGTTAAGCATCCAAAATGAGCGATACGTATCAGCCAGGTAGAAAAAGCCGCCTCTCCGCGAAACTGATTCAAGGAGCGATATGCTTTAACAAAGGTGTCTTGTACAATCTCCTCAGCATCCTCCTTGTTTCCCATCAAATAATGCGTATAGCTATATACCTTGGCTTCATACTTGTCTACCAGTATGGCGAAGTTTCTCCACTCCCCAGCTAGGATCCGTTTGATAAGTTCAGCCTCAGTTTGCATACTCATTTTCATCTTAGACTACAAGTAGTCTAAGTCGGTTACGCTTTTTTTAATTTTTTGTAACCGACGAATAAACCGTGTAGTCTATGACCATAGAATTCGATTAATAATTTAAACAAAACATATGGAACCTCTTATTGTATTTTTAGCCCTTTTCGGTACCGTTTTCGGGATTGCGTACGTGTTTCTTACTACCCGAAACCGGGAGAGATTAGCGCTTATCGAGAAAGGAGTTGAGGCCTCTCTTTTTAATTCTAAAGGCAGCAAATTCTCCATTGCCAAGTTTATCCTTAATCTGGCTTTACTCTTCATGGGCATTGGTGCTGGCATTTTTCTTGGAGACTTGCTTGCAGATAGCATGGATATGAAAGAAGAAGTGACGATTCCATCCATGCTCTTCATATTTGGAGGACTGGGGTTGGTTGCAGGTTTTTTCATTACAAGGAGTCTCGAAAAAAAGGAAGATTAATACTACCAACTCAACTATGAAGGTGTAAGCGGAAAGTTTGCACCTTTTTTATTTCTTAGAGAGAACGCAAGGAATTCCACCTCTATTGATATTCGGGCTATTTGCTATATCCCTCACCTCTGGTTCGGGGATGCCGCGTCTATCCCGTCTAGTTAGCTAATAGCAATGCCATGATTTAAAGAATTAACTCTTTGGAGTCTTACTGTAGCCAGGCATGTGGTTGGTTGCGTAATGGGGAATGGTTTAATCTTAAGTGTTGGGTAAAGATTTCTCCTATCGTCAAAATGACAGGAGATGTGTGTTTTTTACGCAATGTCTTGGCGACAAGTCTGCGTTTAGGAGGGAGGGGAAAGAAAATTTGGCGTGGTGGTGATGGGTTTAGGAGTATGGCTTTAAAATTTTCTTGATTTTTTTGTCACTTTTTTCATCAAGGAAAAAAGTGAAGTAACAAAATAATGATGGTCGAAAACTACAGCAGTAACTTCGCACATGTTATGCCATTCGACCCTACATCCATAGACCTTCCCATTGTTGAGATCCTTGACGAGGTAAGAACAAAACTTGCTGAGGAAAACACATTGATTGTACACGCTCCGCCAGGTGCGGGAAAGAGTACGCTATTGCCACTTGCCATCTTTCAGGAAGCTTGGTTGAACAATCAAAAAATCATCATGCTGGAGCCTCGTCGGCTGGCAGCCAGGTCAGTGGCCATGCGGATGGCAGAATTACTTGGAGAGAACGTAGGGGAGACGGTAGGTTACCGTATTCGATTCGAAACGAAAGTGAATGAGAAGACTAAGATTGAAGTAGTCACGGAAGGTATTCTGACTCGAATGCTTCATGGGGACAACTCATTAGAGGGAGTTGGACTGGTTGTTTTTGATGAGTTTCATGAACGGAGCATTCACGCAGATGTCGCTCTGGCACTTTGTAGGGAATCTCAGCAGGTATTGAGACAGGATCTAAAGATCTTGATCATGTCAGCGACATTGAATACGCCGCAGCTTTCTCGGTTGCTGAAAGCAGAAGTGATAGAAAGCAAAGGGCGCCAGTATCCTGTAGACGTTTTCCATGAAGGCGATCAGGATGAGTTTTTGATTCCCGAGATGACCGCCAATACGATCCTTAAAGCGTCGAAAAACCATGAAGGAGATATCCTGGCATTCTTTCCAGGACAAGGAGAGATCAAAAAATGTGAAGGCATCCTACGAAGTAAACTGAAGGGATTTTCAATTCATCCATTGTACGGACAGCTGCCTTACAACAAACAAAAGGCTGCCATACTACCGGACCGAGAGGGGAGAAGGAAAGTGGTGTTGGCCACCAACATTGCAGAGACAAGTTTGACTATTGAAGGAATAAAGGTAGTGGTGGATACAGGCTTTGGAAGGACCATGAAATGGGATCCGAAATCAGGCCTTTCCAGGTTAACGACCGTACAGATATCCAAAGATTCGGCAGACCAGCGAGCAGGTCGTGCAGGAAGGCTAAGCCCAGGTGCGTGTTATCGGATGTGGTCGAAAATAACGGACGGCAGGCTGCAAGAGCACCGGACACCTGAAATCCTGGAAGTAGACCTAGCTTCCCTGGCGCTTGATTTATCTAGTTGGGGGATTACGGACCCCAACAGTTTGACCTGGTTGACACCACCACCAAGAGGTGCGTGGCTTTCGGCTATTAACATGCTCCATGAATTGGAAGCTCTAGAAAATGGACGAATCACGGAGCATGGGAAAAACATGCACCGACTTCCATGTCACCCTCGGATCGCGCACATGATGCTGATGGCAGAAGATGATGAGTTGGTAGCACTTGCGGCAGATATTGCTGCTTTGTTGGAAGAACGCGACCCATTGGGGAAAGAAGCGGGAATTGACATCAACAATCGGATTGAGGTACTTCGCACCCATCGAAGGGAGCAACGAAAAGGAGGGAGGATGGACCGCATAGAAAAGATTGCATCTTCTTATAGACAGTTGTTTGATGAGGAGGAAGAAAATGAGCCGGTCGATCCATACGAAACCGGATTACTGCTGACCTATACCTTCCCCGAACGGATTGCTCACAATCGGCCGGGGAACAATGCACAGTTTAAGTTGGCTAATGGACGAATAGCTATGGCTGGACATAAAGATGACCTGGCCCATGAATCCTGGTTGGCAGTGGCCAACATGGATGCGAGAGATGGGATGGGAAAGATATTCCTTGCCTCACCACTCAATCCAAAAGATTTAGCTCCTCGGGTAAAGGAAGTTGAAGTCATCGAATGGGATACCGAAGATGGCGGCCTGAATGCAAGCAAGGACCTACGCATTGGAAACATTGTACTTCAGTCTGTTCCATTACCAGATCCCGATCCATCGCACTTGACGAAGGCGATATCCGACGCAATCAAAAGAGAAGGACGCATTCTTCTGGATTGGAATGAGCAAGTAGAGCAATTACAGAATAGGATTCGAAGTGTTGGTAAATGGCTACCCTCCCAGGGTTGGGTGGATTTTGGGACTGACAATCTATTACTGACCAATGAAGAGTGGCTATTGCCGTATCTGGAAGGAGTGAAGAAACCAGACGAACTGAAAAAGATTGATCTCTATCAAATCCTTTTTCATTCGCTGGACTATGAAAAACAGCAGTTGTTGGAGAAGTTGGCTCCAGCCAAAATGGAGGTCCCAAGTGGCTCGAACATTAAGATCATGTATCGTGACAATGGAGAAGCGCCTGTACTTGCAGCCCGCATTCAAGAACTCTTTGGTATGGCCAAAACGCCAACGGTAAACGAGGGGAAACAACCGCTCTTAATCCATCTACTTTCACCGGGATTCAAGCCTGTACAGGTTACCTCAGATCTTGAAAACTTCTGGAACGAAACGTACTTCGAGGTACGCAAAGACCTCAAAGGCCGCTATCCCAAACACCACTGGCCAGATGATCCCTGGACTGCTGATGCAGTGAGGGGAGTGAAGCCGCGTGGCGGCAGCAAATGATACTTCCTTCTAATATAGCTTATGGCAAGCTACTTTCTACTCATCCTTCAAATGGACTACCGGGTTTGTTCTTGTTACATTCAAGGTTTGAACGAGTACAATCATCGCTAAAACAACCACTACGGAGAGTGCGGAGATGGTTCCATGTTGCCAACCAAAGTCAATTCGATTGTGGTAGTTAGCCAACCATTTGTCTGTCAAATAGAAACTACCTGAAATACCAAGTGCAAGGCTAATGACAATGGGTAGTGCAAACTTTTTAATCATCATCACCACAATGTGCTTGTTTGAAGCGCCCATCACGCGTCGTACACTTAGTTCTTTCAGTCTACGCTGGATGGTAAGTCCTACGAGCCCAAGTAATCCAAAAGCGGAAATGAAGATGGCTAGAATACTTCCAATACCTGCGATCTTTGAAATTTTTGTTTCCTGTTCAAATTTCTCTCTGTATGCAGTAGACATGTACTCATAGTCGAATGGGATTGGGTCAAAAACAACTCCCCAAGCTGCAGACAACTTCTCCTCCAATAGGACCCTATCTGCTGCGGAACGGATTAGGATTTGTACATTTTCCCGATCATCGTCTTTATCATAGAAAAGTAATGGACGTATCTCTGACCCTGGTCCAAAGGCATAATAATCCTTAATAACACCAACAATGACAGAGTTCTTCATGTCGTACAGGTCGAATGGGATGGTGGACCCAACAGCGTTTTCTGTTAATCCGGTGCTGTGTAGGAATGATTCATTGACGATT
>JAHQWA010000237.1 GCA_019634045.1 Saprospiraceae bacterium | reverse complement strand
GTGTTTGCCACGAGCAAGGGGGTCCACGGCCATTTTTACCATCTCATATCCACCATCAGTCATTTTCATTAAACCACAGGTCCCTACTACTTCTCCATCATACTCCGCCATAAAGATGTGTCCGCCGGGAGTTATGATGCTACCCTCCGGATCGTTGAGCACCTTGTGGTCTTCCTTTTCCAATTGATAATACTTAGAGATCCATTCTTCATTCAGGGTTTTGAAGGCAGGGGCATGTTTGGGTTGAAAATCTATAATGCTTACTGCTTGGCGTTCTCGTTCCTTGCGCTTTTCATACACCCGCGTATAGAAGTCCTTTTTAGACAAGACGTACTCTATTTCCTCCATAGCCTTCCAAAGGTCATGACGAGTCTCGTCAAGCACTTCCTCCACTGCCTCTCTCACGTCTATATACTGAATTTGCATCCGGCTATTCATGTCCCAACCAAGCTCTGAAAGTCGAACGATATTGACGCGAGCATCCTCCTTGCTCTTCTCGCAGATAATAATCCCTTTGCGCTGCATCTCCTTCACAATTTGACTTACCGAAGGATGTGTATGCCCAATCTGACGAGCAATTTCTGTAATAGAAAGGTGATCTGCCTCTGAAAGCACATAAAATACCGGAAACCATTTGGGGTTTATGGATACTCCATACATCTCCGACACCTTCGCCGCATCTTCCATAAACTGCTCCCCTAACCTCCTCAATCGCGTGCCTAAAGCTAGCTTCCCTGTTCTGATAAAAAAGTCCGTCACCATTAATATTATGAATTACGTAACTAATTACGCAATTTACTAAAAACTGCCTTTTACCGCAAGTGCTTCTTCAAAAAAGGCAATAAATAATGGTTCCAAATACTTCATCCGAGGATCAACATACCAAGCAGGTTTTTGAATAGTCCAAGGCTAAATAAGTTGTAACTAACGGGTATCTCAAAACGAACTTTTAAAGAAGCGTTAAAAAGCAGCTGCCTCAATTATAATATTGAAGTTATTTAAGAATGTCTGCTGAATCTATAGGAAGAGAATTTTTGGTTCAATTGAGGCTTTTTTAGAGCCGCATAGCAGAGCTATGGGGCGATAAAAAAACGAAGAGTGAGTCAAAAAGGCCTTCGTAGAGACCAGTGAGGCATTTTTAAACAACTTCATTATTGGGAAATTATAATTCCTTGGAAAATGTCTGCATCTTCATAACTTCGAGATCAAGCCCGGAGCATTCCGGGAACAATCAATCGTCTCCTTTTTTCCAATCAGAATTGCAACTCGATAATGAAAGAGAAACCAACGCAAAGATCCAGAAGGGATTTTATTAAAACCGGGGCGGTAGCTGCCGGAACCTTTATGATCGTCCCACGCCATGTTCTTGGCAAAGGCTACATTCCCCCTAGTGACAAACTTAATATCGCTGCTATCGGAGCAGGTGGTAAAGGATGGAGTGACATTCGCAATGCCTGGAATGAGGGTGCTGAAAATGTAGTGGCCTTATGCGATGTAGACACCAATAGAGCTAAGAATGCCATAGACAAATTTCCTAAAGCAAAGCTGTACAAAGACTTTCGAGTCATGCTGGAGCAGCAAAAGGATATTGATGCCGTTACTATTTCTGGTCCAGACCATATGCATGGGGTAGCGGCCATGGCAGCCATGCAATTGGGGAAGCATGTCTATGTACAAAAACCATTAACCCATAATATTTACGAAGCTCGGAAACTAACGGAAGCTGCTCGTCAATATAAGGTGGTAAGCCAAATGGGTAATCAGGGCGCCTCCAACCCGGAGCAGCAACTGATGGTTGAGTGGTTCAATAAGAAGAAGATCGGTAAAGTTCACACCGTCCACGTTTGGACCAATCGCCCTGTGTGGCCACAGGGTATCCCCTTCCCTACTGAAAAGCCCAAGCTTCCTCAACAAATCAGCAAAAGTGACTGGGACCTATTTATCGGCCCCGCGCAGTATGTAGATTATCATCCGCTCTTCCATCCTTTCAAATGGAGAGGCTGGTGGAATTTTGGAACCGGTGCCCTAGGGGATATGGGTTGTCACCTAATAGATACCCCCTTCCGTGTGCTAGAACTAGGATACCCTACTGAAGTAGAATGCAGTGTAGGCCAGGTATTCACCAGAGACTGGACACCAGAGCATATACCCGAAGGTTGCCCTCCTTCCTCTAGCGTACAGATTAAATTCCCAGCTACGAAGCGGAATAAGACGGAAATGACCTTGAACTGGTCGGATGGTGGCATTCGTCCTTTTCATCCCGACTTGATTCCAGCCAATGATCCCTTAGGCGAAAGCAATAGTAGCAATGGCGTACTGATGATTGGGACCAAAGGGATTATGACCTGTGGAACTTATGGTCGTAATCCGAAGATGTACCTCAAAAATGGAGATGTGGTTACCATGCCCGAGGGATACTCAGCTGGCAATCCTAATGAAAACTTACCTGAGCGAGGGCACCATACGAGTTGGGTCCAGGCTTGTAAAGCAGGCTTCGGAAGTGATAAGCATCAGGCGCTAACTTCTTCCTTTGATTATTCAGGTCCATTGACGGAAACCGTCTTGATGGGTAACTTGGCTATTCGCAGCTATGCTTTAGGCAAGGCAAATGACCGAGGTCGCTTGGATTTCTACGGTCGAAAACGACTGCTTTGGGATGGTCAGAATATGAAGATCACCAACTTTGACGAAGCCAACCAATTCGTCAAGCGAGAATATAGAGAAGGCTGGGATCTTATCTAGCTTTCTATAAGATACTTAGCAAGGTCTTAGGCTAATCCTAGCCTCGGGCCTTGCTCTTTTTACGGAACTATCGTCGCACTACCTGTCCGGCCAATTGTCCTTGGAACGCCCCCTCATCTATCACTACCTGACCATTTAGCACTACCCAGTGCATCCCTTCCGCCAATTTATCGGGTTCGATGAAGTCTGCATTATCATTTACCTCTTCTGGATGAAACACTAGGATATCGGCTTTATATCCTTCCAGTATCTTTCCTCGATCCGAGATGCCAAAGGTTTCTGCCGTGAGTCCAGTGCTTCTGCGGACCATATCTTCCAGGCTAAGGATCTTCTTTTCAAAAACGTGTTCTCTGATCTTTTTTGGAAAAGAGCCATACTTGCGAGGGTGGGCATTAGTACCATCAGAACTGGTCATTACCCAATCCTGTTGCATGAAATATTGAATATCCGACTCCTGCATATTGTAGGATGCAACAGTAGCACTTCCATTTTCGATAATCTTTAGCGCCGCTTCCACGGGGTCCAGGCCCCAAGCCACTGATACTTCAGCCAGGGTCTTGCCCTGAATTTCCTTATTCCTCGAGAAAGTCAACAAGAGTGATGCTGGACCACCACGACGCCTGAGATTTTCCAATACGTCAATTCGCAGGCGGCTGACATAGGCAGGATTTTTAAACTTAGTCTCGAAATCTAATCCATCAGCAAAGGCCCACCTCGGTAGCAGTGCTTTATCCAAGTGGGTACCTGAAGCTCGGTAGGGGTATTGGTCGGCAGTCACTCGCTGACCTGCAGCACGAGCATTAGCAATTAATTCAACTGCTTGGGCGCTTTGCCCCCATACATCTACACCTAAACATTTAATGTGAGAGATATTCACTAGGATATTGGCCTGCTTCCCAATCTCGATGGTTTCTTCAATCGCTGCCAATAAGCCGATGTTATAGCTACTTTCATCTCGAATATGAGCATCGTACATCCCCCCTCTTTCTGCTGCAACCTTCGCCAATTCAATTACCTCATCAGTTGTAGCAAAGCTAGCTGGAGCATAATATAAGCCAGTAGAAAGCCCCAAAGCGCCTTCATCCATCCCCTTTGCAACCAGCGTCTTCATATTGCGAAGTTCTTCCGCTGTTGGCTCCTCATCTCTCATACTCATAACTCGACGGCGAATCGTCCTATGGCCCACCATAATGGCAGCGTTCGTACCAATTCCTTGTTCCTCCCATTCTTGCAACTTCTCACCGATCTGTAGGACACTTCCTCCATCACTCCCCGTCACTACCGTGGTAACGCCCTGCATCAAGTAGTTGAGATTTTGATTTTTCACAGAATCCGATAGATCATCCATAGCGTGCGTATGTGGATCGATAAAACCAGGTGTAATGGTATAGGAATTGGCATCAATCACCTGTTTTGCTACATAAGACAGCTGACTTAAATCGCCGATAAAGGCAATCGTATCATCTTTAATAGCTAGATCAGCTAGGTAACTTTCCTCACCCGTACCATCGATAATTGTGCCCTGCAAGATAACGAGATCAAATTGTTCCTCATTCTGGCAGGCGCTAAGGATCAGTACTAGAAGTAATAATATGGAATAGATATTTTTCAAAATGTCCAGATTTAAAGTGAGTGAGCTTCATCGCATGAAGTCTTCCGTTATTTTAAAAGTACAAAGTTCTGCGAGGAAAGTCCCAGCGGGTCAACCGAAGAAAGGAACCGAACTAACCTCCATCATCGTCTTTACATCAGTTTAAGGGCTTGCTCCCCATACTCCTGGAATGGTATTTATGGTAATAGCTGTATTGGAGCTAACTCTTCTTTTCTGCGGTAGAACCATCAGCTGCCTTTTTATCTGGCTGTCCCTCATTCGTTTTTTCCTTGGCTATATCCGTCATATATCGTTCCCTTTCTTTAGTCAAAATACTTTCCACTCGCTCCGCAAAGCGCTTATAGGCTTTCTCATGGTTGCCAATGGAACGATACCTTCCGGTTTGTTGAATGTAGTGCCAACCTTCACTTTTCAAGTTTTCTACCGTGGCTCGATAATGACGCCAACGGTCACCATAACTAAAGAATTCGTGAATTCCTGCGCTGATCGAGACAATCATACTAATGATCAGGGTCGATAAGTACAGGATGGTCTGACCATCCAATGGATCGGTGGCTTTGGGTGGATTATTGAGGCTGGCCAAAACAGGAACAATGGCACTACCCACGATGATGATAATCTTTAGGATGTAATGGCGCATTTTCGATTTTCGGGCATCTTTTTCCATGTTTTCTACCCGAACTAGCCATCTATAGCACATGAGATCTTTCTCAAAATCTTTGAGTTCAATTTTCTCAATAATCGCCTTTATACGATCGGCATCAAACCCATAAAGTGGATCTACTAATCTATTGTTTTTTTTTGATTTTAAACTGACAGACATGGTTATAGGTCTTAGGTGAAAATATTGTTCGATACTAATTTTTCAACGGATCGAAAAATCAGCAGGAGAAGGCAAATGTTGAAAATCACGAGGATGTCCTCGAACACAGCACCTTAAACTGAGGTATTTCACCCCAAATTAAAGTACGGGAGAAATGGAGAACAAAGACTTAAAATAGAAGGAGACTATAACACAAAGGGTAAAAAAAGAGAGAGCAGACGTAAGTCCTGCTCTCAGCCAAAGATAATGTATGAAACCTAATTTTTTACAGAGGGTGCGTTTCAATTTAAGATTTAAAAATAAAAGCTAGAATACTAGGATGCAAAATTATTGAACCCAAATTGTTCGATTATCGTAGATTTTATGAAAAAATTAAGGATTTAGTAGCTTTCCTTGCGCTGAGGAGGAATAGATGGCCTCTTGAACCCGTACATTATGAAGGTAATCTTCCAAATTAGTCTCGAAGGATTTGCCCTTCAGTAGACTTTCCACAAAGTGGCGTTGGGTCGCATAGACGCAATCTCCAGCAAAATTTCTCTTTTGATGAACGTATTCATGTTCGAAGCTATCTTTGCCTAAGGGTTGGATGCTAATCCGCCCCTCCATGTCCAATCGAATACTTCCTCCATTCCCTTCCAACAACAATTCTCCAAAAGTATAACGAGGGTCTTCAGCATCTGCTTCGTTAAATCGATTACCGTCTAGGACACCATTCGCTCCATTCGCAAACTGGAAGAATACCATCGCACAATCCTCTCCGGCAATAGCAGGATTCAATTTCCGTAAGTGCGCAAACACGCTGGTAATTTCTCCAAATAAATATCGAAATACGTCCACATAGTGGATACCTGTTTCGTAAATCAGCAGCCGTGGCATGGTCCGAAAATAAGGCTGTCGCGCTGAATAGGCATCCTCTGGCCATCCGTCACCAGTACGCATACGAAAGTAAATGCTGTGCAATCGATCTCCCACCCAACCTTTATCCAGCAGGGATCTAATTTCTCTAAACCAAGGCTGAAATCGAAAGTTTTCGTGTACCATAAAGGGCACGCCAGCGGCCTTTGCGGCAGCCAGTAATTGTTCCGCCTCTTCCAAGGTGGGCACCAGTGGTTTTTGACAAATGATAGCAATCCCCCGAGCCATAGCCTCCTGACAGATCAACAAGTGAAAGGCAGGAGGGGTGATAATATCAATAAAATCGGGTTGCTCTTCATCCAACATGACCTTGACGTCATCATAAAAACGAGGAATCCCATAGTACTGGGCCGTTTGCTGTGCCTTCCTGAGGTCCAAGTCACATATGGCGACCAAGTCTGCTTCAGGGATTCGCGTCCAAGCCTCAAAGTGGAATTGAGAGAAAAAACCAGCCCCAACCGCTACTCCTTTTAATGGTTTCATACCGTGTATCTACTAATGGGGTTAATAAAACGTGAGCTTAGATGCCTGCCGCAACAAGGGGCTGGTCGGCTTTAATTCTAGACCATAGAATGACCCCGAGCACGTTCAATGCCGCACCTAAGAAGAAAAAGGGCGTCACTGAGCCCGTCCAGGCTTGCAGATATGGAAAAGCTAGCGCAGTGATGAAAGAACCAATATTACCGGCCATATTCATGGCGCCGGAAACGGTTCCAGCGTGTTGTTTACCGATATCTACACAAAGCGTCCAGGAGGGTGGCAATGTCATATCTGCCCCAAAAATAGCCAAGCTCAAAAAGATCACAGCTCCAAAAGCGGTATCCATATACACACTACCGATCAATCCTATGGCGGCTAGGCTAAAGCCAATCATGGCAGTAAAGGAACGAGAAGCATTCCAACGCCCCTGCTTATAGATATAGTCCACCAACCAACCAGCTACCCAATTGCCCACCGCTCCAAAGATAAAGGGGGCAGAAGCATAAAAACCGGCCTCCATGGCATCCAACTGATACTTGCTTTTCAGGTAAGGGAATAGCCAAGTTAAAGCAAAAAAGAAGGTGAAATTGCTACAAAAGTACTGCACCATCGTCATCCACATATTACCGGAGGAGAACAGATGGCCGAGCGGGAGTTTAGTGCTGTTGGAAGTGGAGGCAGCTTGCTGTCGATGCGTTTTTATGTATTCCTTTTCTTGTTCGCTAATAGCCGGATGCTCCGTGGGGTCATCTCTAAACAGCCACCACCAGCCTATCGCCCATACGGCCCCAATCACGCCTAAAACAGCAAAGGTCATTCGCCAGCCGTAAGCATCAATTAACCAGGCCACCAGAGGTAAGGCAAAGGCTGCGCCCAGTCGAGACCCCGAAAAGTTGATCCCAGTAATCAGTCCTCTCTCCTTCAATGGTATCCAAGAAAAGATGGCTCTGGACATTCCAGGGAAAGCTCCTGCCTCCCCCGCTCCAAAGAAAAATCGAACCAATAACAAGGAAACGTAATTCCAAACCGCACCCGTTAAGGCGGTTAAGGCCGACCAGAAGGTCACAATACTAGCTAAAGCTAGGCGGGGACCAAAGCGATCCGCTAGCCGCCCGCCTGGGACCTGGAAAAGGGCATAACCCAGCGCAAAGATGGACAGAACCCATCCCATTGCCTTATCGCTCAACCCCAATTCTCCGGCCACGGGATCTTTCGCTACGGAGATACAAACTCTATCAATGTACAAGAGTAGGGCCAAGAGAAACATCCCAAGCGCCATAAAGTGCCTTCCCTGAGGAAAGCGCTGGTTTTTCGTTTTTTCATTCATCATCTCTAGCTAGCTTAATTAATCCTGCTGTTCGAAAGCAATGGCACGCACGGGTGCCCCATCCCCTCCTTTTATCTTTAGCGGCAGCGCTATAAAAAACACGGACTCGCCTTCTATCAATTCCAGATTGCATAATCCTTCCACAATAACTATTCCTCCAGCAAGCAATATCCGATGTATCCTGGTCAGCTCCTCCAAGTCATTTACATTAGCAACGGAAGGCGGTTCTACACCAAGGATTTTCACCCCTCGCTCTACACACCAAGTCGCCAGTTCATCACTAATACGTGGTAAGGCATCGCGATAACTCTCCTCCGCTACCCGATGGCTCCAGCCGGTTTGCAATAGCAGGCTATCTCCGGCTTCCACCTTTTCAGCAATTCCGCCCAAATCTTTTACCTGGAGCCACCTGCTCGTGCAATCGCCAGCAATACGAGCGACCCAGGCTTTTCCCATCAAAGACGATAAAGGATATTCATCAATCGTTTGATTGCTGACACCAAAGTGCAGCGGTGCATCCATGTGGGTCCCACTATGGGAATACAGATGTAAAGTGGTGGCATTCCAACCATCGGATTCTACCGTTTTGGCAACATCGATTTGCACCCCTCTTTGGCCATTCTGCACCGACATGGTCAAGTCAATAGGGTCAGTTTTCCACATATTTTTTGATTATGCGGGTACCGATAAATTAGCAATCACCGCTTCAGCTACATCTTGGGTAGAGGCATTGCCTCCCAAGTCTTTGGTTTTAATTCCATCCTGTAAGGTCTTTTCGATGGCCCCAACAATTGCCGAAGCAGCTTCTTCTTCTCCTAAATGCTCCAACATCAAAGCACCAGACCAAATTTGACCAACTGGATTGGCTATGCCCTGGCCGGCTATATCAGGAGCTGAGCCATGAATGGGCTCAAACATGCTAGGCTTATCTTTCTCTGGGCGTAAATTGCCGCTGGGCCCCAAGCCAAGGCTTCCCATAATCGCACCACCTAGATCACTGAGGATATCCCCAATCATGTTGGTGGTAAGGACTACGTCAAAAATTTCGGGCCGTAGTACGAAGTTAGCAGAAGCCGCGTCCACATACATTTTCCGATAGGTCACATCGGGGTATTGCGCTGCTACTTGTGCCATGACATGATCCCAGTAGGCCAAAGTATGAATCATCGTATTCGACTTCGTAACATTGGTCACGTGATTCCTTCGTTTTCTAGCCAGCTGAAACGCATAATGAGCGACTCGTTCAATACCCGCCCGGGTGAAGACATTTGTTTCAGTTGCCAAACCATGGGGCTCCTCTGGATAAAATATCTTTCCATTCTGCACGAACTCTCCCTCGGTATTCTCACGGAGCACCACAAAGTCGATATCCTCTACTTTTTTACTTCGTAAAGGCCCCTCCACCCCTGCTAAAAGTTTAACTGGACGGTAGTTGACATACTGTTGAAAATGGGTTCGGACTTTTGCCGTATACAATTTAAAAGGTAGGGTATCATCCACCTCTGGCAAACCAACCGCCCCAAATAGAATCGCATCAAAACCGGCAAGCGTATCCAGGCCATCTGAAGGCATAAACTCCCCATGCTCTTTATAATAGCCCGCTCCCCAAGGAAAAGAGGAAGAGGTTAATTCAAACTGATAAGCTGCGGCGACAGCCTCCAAAACCTTCCAACTAGCCGGGACGATTTCATGCCCGATGCCATCACCATTTACGATGGCGATATTGTACTTTTTCATGCGTAAATATTCTTATATGTTCTTAGAATGTTATGCTTTGGTGATGAGTGCCACCCAGTCCTGTTGTTGGCCATCCGTAGGGGTATCCAACTGGATGGGGGCTCCCCCCTTCAACTTACTCGTCTGCTCAGATAACCATTCACCCGTCATCGGATTCATCCATTTCACTTCTACCTCTGCCGGGCCATCGGTCAGATCGAGATATACGGCCGATGGCCGCTTGATGTACACGACGTAAGTATCTCCTTTTTTTGCCAAACAATGTGCCTGCTCTCCCTTTAGCAATTGATCCATCGGCTCCATCTCGGGCATAGGTAGGTCAGAGAAGAAGTCCATGGTAATCTTCGTCTGTTTCCACAGCTTATCTCGAGTTCTCCAATCTTCACAATTCAGATCACCACAGGCATATTTGTAGCCAAAATACCATTCGACTCCACTGCCACCTGCCAAAAAGGTAGGCCATAGTACTTCTTGCCTCAGCGTATCGTGAGTAGGCATATCCTGATCAGGCATAGCTCCCATCCAATACCAACCGATTTCATCCATAAAGCTTACCCATTCATGGCCGCTTTCTTTTGATTGCTGCAACCACCTCGATATATCCTGATGCACCCGATACCTGTTGCCAATTTGCATGGACAGGCCATCCAAAGGCTCAAACCCGACCATATCGGGCAGGATGGAATCTTGTAGTTGCGGAGCGGCGTGCGTGTGTAATAGTACCGGATTCTGATAGGGATCATTTTCCTTAAACCAATTGGTCATTGCCTTGCGCTGGGCAGTACTTTGGCCAATGGGAGAGAAATCAGCAGGACCGTTTTCTTCGCCTAAGTTCCAAAACAGGGCATGATGATGGGCAAACCGAGCGACCAACTCCCGATAATACAAAGACCGCATCGGGCCGGTATCGCCATCGTCTAAGAGCATTTCGTTTTCTGTTTCTTGTGTCACAAAATGCAAGGCAACCCCCTTTGCTTGAGCATGGGCAAAAACGATATTCCACTGATCTAGTTTACTACAATCAAAACGGGTAAGGTCTGTATGGGAACGATAGGGGAATACATCTCTTCCATCCCCTTCAATATTCATAGTAAGAAAGTAAACGGCGTTCATACCCACATCTGCCAGGTAATTGATCGCGCCAATAAGTCCCTTGCCCTTCCCTTCTTTCCAAGTTGGATCACCTGCTTGCCAATCTTGTACATGAGGTTGAAATTCCTTGATAAACTGCTTCGTGGAATCAATGCTGTAAGTCCCATCAAAATCGGCATACGCCAACAAATTTTCTGGACTATTAGCTCCTCCTTTAATATAGGGTTCCCCGGTTTCGGCAAAGTGAAAGAATCGGCCTTTCGGATGGATTAATCTGCCTTTGGATTGAAAGGGGTGAGCATTATCGGTAGGAGCAATCACTTGGAAAGTCCCAGTTTGTCCGTCAGGACCAACCGCTTCTCCGGCTATATCGGAGGCAGCTATCATCTTACCTTGTTCAAAGGATATGCGGTAATTCCACGTTCCTAATTGATCTGGCGTAAAGTGTACGCGCCAAGTATTTCCTTCTTCTGCTCCAGATTCTGCCGCTTTGCCATCCGCTGCGTAGTAGGCGGGCACCAGAAATTCATTTTCTCCATTCGAAAAGACGACATTCATGCGGTAATCCGTGAATGGATTGACCTCAGCCGTTTCACTGGTATTGGGTCCCTCAAAATCGAGCGTAATGACTTGCCATTTTTCATACTGACTTACTTCAGGGGTAGTTTCTTGGCATCCTAGGAAAGCTAATAGGACCCCGACCGCCAAAACTGCGAGAATTCTAGATAGTGTTTTTCGCAAATACATAATTCTTGGGTTTAACATTGAAGTGTTGTCAATCCCACTGTTAGCGTCGTTCAGCGGTCGGGACCGATCAAAACATCATGAATACAACAGATTAGCGATCAAATATTGTAGTATTTCTGCTAAGTCTTGTAGAAGATAAAGTGCAATCTTCACAATTTTACCAAAAATAATTGCGCAAGCGCTTGCACAAAGCTATCTTACCCATCGTACAGAGAGAGATTTCGAATTTCCTTTATGAATGATCGAACCATCAAGTTGAAAGACATCGCTCGCATACTTTCCGTATCCGAAAGTACGGTAAGTCGGGCTTTGCGCGACCACCCAAGGATCAGTCTAGCTACCCGGAAAAGAGTAAAAACCTTAGCCGAGCAATTAGACTACATGCCCAACCAAGTGGCCCGTAACTTGCAGAACCGCCACATGAATGCCATTGGTGTAGTGGTCCCAAAGTTGAGCTACTATCTGTATGCACAAGCCATTAGCGGAATGGAAGAGGTGGCCGAGCAATTGGGCTATAACATCATCATTTGCCAAACCAATGAAAGCGCGGAAAGAGAGCAGGCCATCGTACAAGAACTTTTGTCTACCCGCATTGCCGGTTTTATCATTTCCCTGTCCAGCGCTACGGTGAATTTTGAACACTTTGCCAAGATCAAAGGGCGTAAGGTTCCCTTAGTCTTCTTCAATAGAGAATGTGAGGATATTCATACGGATCGAGTCATCATTGATAATTTCGGAGTCGCCCAAAAGGCGGTTGAACATCTTATCAATAGTGGATGTAAAAGGATCGCCTATTTTGGCGGTCCAATGGAGGTACAGATTAGTAATCGAAGATTAGAAGGCTATACCGCGGCATTAGCAGCCCATCATTTCCCATTGAATTCCGACTACATTGTTCACACCGAGTTCAACCCAGAAAGTGCCTATCAAGCTGCGGATCATTTACTGCGTTTGCCGCAGCCTCCTGATGCGATTCTCGCCTTCAGTGACCAGTTTGCCT
Organism: Saprospiraceae bacterium; assembly: GCA_019634045.1. Classification (GTDB taxonomy): domain Bacteria; phylum Bacteroidota; class Bacteroidia; order Chitinophagales; family Saprospiraceae; genus DT-111. The sequence continues at coordinate 3,740 of JAHQWA010000237.1, read as the reverse complement.
ACACCCTATACCGAAAGGCTCGGGAATTAGGCATTGCTATTCCAAGTGAACTGAGTTTAATTGGTTTCAATAATGAACCGGCCACTTCACTCCTCCTTCCCGCCTTGAGTACGGTAGATCAGCCCGCCTATGCTATGGGAAAAACAGCCGCAGAGATTCTATTTCAACAAATACAGCGGCCTAAGGATTACTATCGAGCACAAACGAAAATATTGCAGTCGCAGTTAGTGCTTAGAGGTTCAACCTTGTAAAGGCATAAGTCGCCTATTTTTAGAAAAAGCCCAGGCTAGGCCCTCTTTTTTACTCCTTTTTTCTACCCCTGACATACCGCTGTCAGTACCTCCCCTTAGCTTTGTAACAACAAAAAAAGAAAACATGGAAACAAAGCAATTGGACAGTTTCAAACTCATCGGTATTAGTATTCGCACGAGCAATCAAGAAAACCGTGCGGCACAAGACATCCCCGCCCTTTGGCAACGCTTTATGGGTGAAAACATCACCAGTCAAATCCCTAATAAGGTCGGGGAAACCGTATACTGCGCTTATACGGAGTATGAGGGAGATCACAATGAGCCCTATACTACACTCATCGGCTGCCCCGTCGCCAATCTGGATCAAATACCAGCTGGAATGAAGGGAATAGAAGTACCTGCCGGGCAGTATGAGCACTTTGTGCCCAAAGGCAAATTGTCCGATGGTATTATTATTAAGCAATGGTTTAAAATTTGGGAAACCGACCTAAATCGTACCTATCAGACGGATTTTGAAGTATACGGTGAAAAAGCCAGCGACCCGAATGCGGCCGAAGTGGACATCTTTGTCGGTGTCCAGGCTAGCTAAAAATCAATAAGTTCATTGTACATTGATGAACTAAGGGCCTGAGCAATCAGGTCCTCAGCAAAAAAATGAGATTATGTTAAGTGAACTCAATGGCTATTACCTAAGCCAAGAAGAACCCAATCGGGAATGCATGCTCGCGCTCCGTAGATACATCTTGAGTTACCATGAGCATATGACGGAAACCTGGACGCATCGCATGCCGATGTTCCGGTACAAGGGCAAGTTGTTCTGCTACCTGTGGATAGATAAAAAAACGCACTTGCCATACATCGGGATGTACAAAGGAATTGACATTGATCATCCCTTGCTCGAATTGGGGAAGCGGAATAAAATGAAAACCATGACCATCCCGCCCAGCGAAGATCTACCGATCAAAACCTTAGATGAGATTTTTCAAATGGCGCTACAGCTTTATTAGACCCGGTTTTCAGTGTACTCTTATTCAACGTAGTATTTCCTTAGCCGCCTTCCCTGCCTTCGCTACGGTTGGCCAGTAAGGATTAGGACTATGCGCCTCTTCCATGATCGCTTTCATTTTAGCCACAATTTCCGACTGCGCCTCGGCCAAGTCATTTTGCTCCAACAAGTCATTTTCTAGGTCGTATAAATGGATCGGCTCTGCAGTACCTACCCGTATGCCCTTCCATTTCCCAACTCGAACCGCTTGTTGGAAAGGGTTGTAAAACTCCCAGTATAAATAGTCGTGCTGACTTTGCTGCTCGGGTTCACCTGACAAGGTAGGTAAGAAGGATAGGCCGTCAATATCTTGTGGTTTCGTGGCTCCAGAAAGCTCAGCCAAGGTGGGCATAACATCCCAAAAGGTGACCAGCTGATCACTGGTTGTCCCTGCTTCTATATGCCCTGGCCAACGGGCGATCAGGGGGGTCCTAATACCGCCTTCCAAAAGCTGGCGTTTACTGCCGCGAAAAGGCTTGTTGCTTTGCAATCTCCGGATAAAAGGCGGATTCGGGCCATTATCTGAAGTGAAAAATACAATCGTATTTTCATCGATCTTCAGTTGTTTCAACAACGCAAATAAACGACCTATGTCCTTGTCCATCAGATCGAGCATAGCTGCATAGTTCTTGACCCTCTCTGGCCAATCCCGATCCGCATAAGCGCTATTGTCGGGAATTTCATATTTCCCGTGAGGGAGACAGAGTGGCAGGTATAGGAAGAAAGAGGTGTCTTGCTGTTGGTTTACAAATTCCAAAGCCTCTTCCATGATCAGATCATGAGAATAGATCTCTTGTTGACCATTTTCATTTTGTGGGATATGCAAGGTATCCGCATTTTGCATCAGGTATGGCGTGTAATAGTTGTGCGCGTGCATTTGATCCAAGTACCCCATGAAGTAGTCAAAACCTTGTTTGTACGGTGTGCCAGTGGTGCCAGGATTTCCCAGTCCCCATTTCCCCATGCCAGCCGTCACATAGCCTACCTCTTTTAGCATCTCTGCCAGAGTGAAGTCTGCGTCATTTAGTGGGATGAGCCTGCGTTGATTAAAAGGGAGGTCTTCGTGAGCGGCGCGATTATCTCGCCGAGTGATATGCCCGCTATGTTTTCCCGTCATCAGTACACAACGAGTAGGAGCACAAACAGGGCTTCCAGCATAGGCTTGGGTGAACCGCATTCCTTCAGCAGCCATTTTGTCAAGCACTGGCGTTTTAATGAACTCGCTGTCATAGCAACCAAGATCCGCATAACCTTGATCATCAGACATAATAAAGATGATATTTGGTTTTTGTGCAGTCGTGTTAGACTGAATAGATGGAGTGCAGCGAGCGGCCAACAATAAGGGTAGGCAGGCCAACCAAATATATTGCTTCATATGGACAGGATTTAAGCAGCTTGATGATGATTAATGTAAGACTTTTCTACCATATGCTCCTGTAGACTTGACAAAACCTATGAATCGTCCTATCTTTCGTAGGCCTTGTCGTCAGGAGGACTACCTTTCCAAAATCACAGTATTCGCAGTAGTACCCAACCCTTGTCTTCCTCTATTGTGTCTAACTTTTATTGTAAGAACCGGCGGTCATAATCATTATGTTTGCCGACTATTGAAGTTGCAAGTTGTTCACAAAAAACAATCTCCAGATGAAAGAAAACCTACAGCAGGTCTCCGAAAACATCTTCCCCCAAAAACCGCTATTGAAGGGGCTTATTGGACTCCTTTTCTTATTTATTGTAGCTCAGGTCCAAGCACAATCACTTTTTTGGAGCATTCTCGAAACGGATTTTAATTCTTATGAAGAAGCACGAGTCTTCATAAAAGCAGAAGACAATGGTGAACGTATATTCTCGCTGCTTTATACTCCACAATATCTAGTATACGGCACCACATCTGAGGAGTCGATTGAGCATCCAAAGATTGTGGATTCCTGGACAGTGGATGAGCTAGAAAATGCCAAACATCTCCCAGCTCCACTGCGTCAGTATTTCGAGCGACTCTATGAAGAAGACGAACGTTTTGAGACGCCGCATGAACATCCCCACGCCGACAGCCATCTGCCAACGGAAGACCTAGAAAAAGGCTTTGAGGAAGCCAGCTACCCCAATCAGTGGAACAGTGAACGAATGGTAGGACTTATGACCTGCACGGTATTTTTTGTCGAAAGCGACGGTTCAAGCGACCCAGATTATTATACCTGGACAGCCAAAGCCTTACTAGAAGAAAAGATTTCCATTCTCCGGTCTTTACACACCTGGTCCTACACGGCCTTTCGCTATGGGATGGATGTCACTTTTATTCCTCAATGGCTTGAGCGAGACGCTGAGCTCGGCCAAGGCAGGGAGCCCAATCTCCACTTTGGGAACTTTCAAACCTATTCCGGCCAGGTTTTGGAAATGAATAAGGCCATCCTCGCTAACCTAGGCTATGATGAAGGGTTCAATGT